>JAOAPG010000419.1 GCA_025462785.1 Acidobacteriaceae bacterium | reverse complement strand
ACGCAGTCGCGGCTGCTTTCGTGGAAGCCCGCCAAGCGGCGCATCTGCCCAAGTTGGCCAGGATTGACAGGAATGTATTTGGCGAGAAGGTCTGCAAGCACGATCTGCGAATGCCGTCAGGACTCATCAAGGATGTGCAGTATGAAACTTCAGATCCCGCACGTCTGCCCGATACAGCCCGGCAGTTAGCAACATCGCCCAACGGCTACAAAACCGCTGCACGATTCGGAGTTGGCGTGTGTTCGTTGGGTCCAGATTCGTCTGGGAAAATCAGGTACTCCGTCCTTATCGCAACGTACGAATCGCGCTGGACCAGCTTCGGGCGAATTTTCTGGGATTGAACAGCGGGCGGCCCGCAGGTCAAGTGTCGAGAACAGGCGATTTCACGTTTTGACCGCTGGTCATTTAGCGCCATGGCGATGTTACAACAATGGTGACAGGGGATAGAATTCCATTCCGATGCGAATTCCTGTAACTGCAGTCTTCCTGCTCGCTTCCTTGCTCCTCGCCCTTGGGGAGAAGCCCGGTATTGGTGTAGACCACGTCATTGTCTACAAACATGAACGGAGGCTGGTGCTCCTGTCACAGGGAAAAGAATTGAAGTCGTACCGGATTGCTCTCGGTGGCGAACCCAATGGGCCGAAGACGAGGCAGGGAGACCATCGCACTCCCGAAGGTTCGTACGTACTCGATTCACGAAACGCCAATAGCCATTTTTATAAAGCGTTTCACATTTCGTATCCAAACTCCAAAGACATAGCGGCAGCGAGGAAATTAGGCGCCAGTCCCGGAGGTGACGTCATGTTGCACGGCCTCCCCAAGGAGTACGCTTTCGTGGGAAAGGCACACACTCTGCATGACTGGACTGACGGATGCATTGCGGTCTCGAACGAGGAGATAGACGAGATTTGGAAACTGGTTCGCGTCGGCACTCCGATTGAAATCAAGCATTGAACAGGATTATTGACGCGCCTTAGCGCTCACAACCCGGTCAGTGACTGACATGGCGATTTTTCACCAGTTGACCAGCAGGCCAGCCCGGTCTGGTAGGGCTGACCGCAGATTCTTCCCTCCACTATGCGCAGGTACCGTAAGCTGCCATAGCGCCGGTTGGTCTTTTTCTTCATAATCCGGGGATGGCTCTCGTTGTTTTTCTTCGAGGTGTCAATGTCGGCGGGCACCGAACCTTTCGCCCAAGCATCCTCGCACGAGAACTAAGCGACTACGATGTCGTAAATGTTGGGGCCGCTGGCACTTTTGTCGTTCGCAAACCTGGGTCTCGAGCAAAATTCCGCGCTGCATTGCTGCTCAAGCTGCCGTTCGAAGCGGAAGTTGTGCTGTGCGAAGGCCGCGATCTTATGCGCTTGGAGATGGAGAATCCGTTTGGACCTGAGCCGTGCCCCTCGGATGTTGTTCGGTTCGTGAGCATTCTGTCGAAAGCGGGCGGCGTCCGGGCCTCGCTTCCAGTCGCGTTTCCCTCAGATGCGGAGTGGTTGGTGCGGGTGATGGCTTCGCAAGGCCAGTTCGTGTTTGGAATGTACCGCCGCCACATGAAGACAATCGGCTATCTTGGCCAGATCGACAAGCTGTACGGCGTGCCAGCGACGACACGGAACTGGAACACAATAGTTGCGATCCTGCGAATTTTGAAGGGTCAGAAGAACACGCGATAACAGGCGATTTGGCTCACCCCCTGCCGAGCGTCGATGAGTGCAATGGCGATTTTTCACCAACTGACCAGCCGGACTTGGTCTATCCTGAGTCAGATTATGGGTGGGCCGTCTGGGATGAAGGGCCGACTGTTGCTGCTTTCATGGGTGATGCTGAGCGTCTTCCTGCACGGCCAGCAGGTCGCAGAAATCGACCTTGTTGCGCACCGAATGCCGAAGCAAGTTCCTAGTGCCACTTCCGACACAGCAGTCGCTGGTTGCGAATCTCCCTTTTACAAGCATTCGGATGGTGCTGTCCTAACGCCTGAAAGCCGGCCAAAGCTGAGACTGGAAGTGTCGCTTGCAAAGCAAACTGTTCATCGGGGCGAAACCGTCGATGCACAAGTTCTAATGCGTAATGTTGGCGACGAAGTTGTTGTGATCCCGTGGAGTGTTGACCCTGAGATTCGCCAACATCCACCGAATGCCGTTCAGCAAGAGTATGAACTCGGGTGGTTTGAATTGGAATTGATAGCCAAGAACGAACGCGGAGTCCCGCTTGAGTCTGAATCGCAAACTTTTTTTCTTGGTAGTTCCGAGTCGAACCCGAGAAGCACATTGCGCTTGGAACCGGGTCAGTGGCTCACGGCGAAGATTAGATTCGCCCTTGATGAAAAGCGAATCCTATCAGTATTGTTGCCGATCAAGCCGGGAAAAGCTGAGGTTAGCGCACAGTGGCATCAAGCGCGCTACACTTGGCATCGTGATGGCTGCACGGTAGAGACGGGATACTTCAATTACGACTACCAAGAGGATGCGCGTCCCGTCAGCATCGAAATCCTGAAGTAAGCCTGCCCCGATCCTTGCTCAATCGTCAGTTGCTGAAATCAGGCCATTATACGAACCGCTGGTCACTGAGTGTTAAGGCGATTTTTCGCCACTTCTGTCCTCCGGTGAGGCGTCGCGCCCACGGGTGTGACGGCGCACCCGGAGCGCCTGCGCAAACGAAAGTATAGTTCCAACTATTAAGAAGATTGAAACAATCGGGATCACATCTGACAGCAGGTCTCGATGTAGTCTTCGTGCCTCAATCGACTCCATCACGAAAATAGAAGTGCCGATGAAGTAGAATGGCATCCCTGCGAAGAGTCCCGAGAGGATCATTGCACCCTTTTCCGCAGCAGGGCCAACTGCGAATCCTACCGCCGTGCCGTTCGCGGCTCCGATCACCATGGCCCACAGAAGCTCAGATTGTGTTCCTCCTTTAATAAGGAAGCCGCAGGCAAGAACGGAGCATATCGCGATCCACATCAGCCAACGGACGCGCCCCTTGCGAAACGCTTCTTTCCATGTCATATGCGATTAGATTTGGCGTTCCATGCTTAGAACGCACGACCAGAACGCTCTTGCGGCATGATAACTGGGGATTTCTCGACAGTAATCGAAAGGGGCACACCTACGGACAAGGGGCCGCGTCAGGTTTCCGTTGGAAGGTGCCGTGACGGTCTTGCTCGAACTTGCGGCGTGGCAGCACGGCAGCAGATTGATACATCGGATGTGCAGAAATAACCTTCACAGAATCCACGGCTCCATCAGACTTAATAGCAACCTCGGCCACCGCAGTTCCCTGTATTCGCGCTAGACACGCGGTGACTGGATAGGCAGGCGCTACAAAATGGCGTACTGACAATGATGCGCGACTGTTCCCCGTTTGGGCAGATGCAGCAATGGCCACCAACACAATGGCAACGACATGCTTAGAGGACATGTTCTCCTTTCATGCTGCGACTGAGGATTTCCGTCGATTATAGAACCCGGAACTTAGGCGAGGTGTTGTGAACAGCGTTATCACTCATTGATCCCGGCATGTCCAAGCCAGCGGTTTACTCGGCCACTCGGTCTTAAAGGTATACAATTCCTGCGCCTTAAGTTGGAACCGGAAACTGCAACGAGAAGCGAGGAGGATACATGAAACGATTAGTGTTGATTCTTGGAATGGCCGCGGCGTTGGCGTGGTCCATGGGGCGGGTACATGGGCAGCAAGCTCAGGCGAGCAAAGTGGTCTTTGCTTCCCCCGATCAGGCGAAATTCACTGAAGTTGGTAAAGGTTCGTCCATGGCCCCAATCTGGGGAGACTCTAACATGGAGGCGCACGCCACCTTCACCAAGTTCGAGCCCGGATTCGACGCCGGAATGCACACTCACACAAACGATGTCTGGCTTGTCGTAATCAAGGGCGCTTATCTGTACAAAGACGACGCCGGTGAGAAGCGCGTCGGTCCCGGCGATTTCATACGTGTTCCAGGAGGCCACAAGCATTGGAGCGGCGGCGATAAGAAAGAAGGCGCGCTGTTCTATGAAGAGGGATCGGGGAAATTTGATCTGATCCCAGCGAAGTAGCGTTGGGTACGTCTCAACTTTCAGTGCCGCTGAAACGTGCAAAATCGCGTTCACCCCCTAATGCAAACCGCACCGGGCTGTACATGGGAAACGGAAAGTCTCCAGCGTCAGTCCGACGCGGTGCAAATCACCAGCGCTCAGAACCGAGTCAATGCATTATGAGAGAGCGGCCCTGTTGAGTGGAGTATACCGCCGGGGATGTAGGGGGGAAGAATCAGAGGAGAAGATAGGCAAATCGGCTGAAGAATGACACTGTACCTTGAGGGAAAGACTCCGTTGAGCGCGAATGATCTTTCCCTCAAGGAGGCAACTGCATGAGTCGCGACATCAAGTATATCGGCATGGACGTGCACAAGGAAGCGATTGTAATCGCCGTCCTCAATGGCAGTGGCAAGCTGGTAATGGAGTCGATTGT
>JAOAPG010000348.1 GCA_025462785.1 Acidobacteriaceae bacterium | reverse complement strand
CTGGATCTCTATCCTTACGCGACGACTAGTCCTATCTATATCAAGGTCGCTGGATCGAATCCAAAACCGATTGAAGACGCGAAGTACTTTGTGGCGTGGATTGATCGCATGATCGACGCGGCGAAGTCCAATACTGACTGGAATACCGAGGCGGAGAAGGCATCCGTTTTGGCTCAACTCAGTTCGGCGAGAGAGGTTTATGTAAGGCTCGAAAAGTGAGCTAATGTTCCCACGGGAACACTTTGTGCTTGCTATTGTGTATGTACCGTAACGTATGGTCCGGTTGCATGCTCATGAAAAGTACGCTCTTACGGGCGGATGCTGTGGCTTTTAGGCATCGGCAGATTCAACTACAGACTCCTCGAGAAAAAGCATCCTTGGAATGACAAGGGGAAGGACTACGCTAACGACGAACGACTAAAGGCGTCAGGTTACAGGCGCGAGAGTCCAGGACTCAGGTAAGTGTTCAGCGTTAAGATCTCGACTTCTCTAACTCCAGCAGCTTCTTTTTTACGCCAACTCCCCAGCGATAGCCTCCCATTTCTCCATTCTCGCGCACCACTCTGTGGCACGGTATCTCCACTCCTACGCGATTACTCGCACAGGCCCGGGCTACGGCTCGCGTTGCGGTCGGCTGTCCTATTCCCTTCGCAACTTCTTTATACGAACGCGTTTCGCCGAATGGGATTGACTGCAAATACGTCCACACTTTTCGCTGGAACGCCGTCGATTGAATATCGAGTGGCAGCATAGCGTTCAATTTCTGTCCTGCGATGTGGCGCAGCAAATCTTCTTTCCACTTCTTCATGGACACGTCATCACGCTTCCAGATTGCGAACGGGAACTCCCGCGTAAGGCCCTGTTCAAGTTCATCGTCGGAGCTTGCGAAATTGATCGCGCAAATTCCTCTGTCCGTGGCTGCGACCAGCATGCGCCCCAGCGGCGAGTCCGCGCAGGTGTAACGAATCACGGTGGCGATTGCTCCTCGCCGATATCTATCCGGGGTCATGCCTAGCTGCGATGCAGTGCGTTCGTATAGCCGGCTGCTCGAACTGTAGCCCGCGTCATACATCGAGCGCGTCACCGAGTGTCCTGCCTGCAAGTTCTGCTTCAGTTGCCGTGTGCGGCACGATTCGGCATAGGCATGCGGCGAAATTCCAAGTACCGATTTAAACGTGCGCTGCAAATGAAACGGGCTCTGACGAAAGACTTCGCTCAGCGTGGCCAGCGTGATGGGCTCATCGAGGTGGTTTTCGATATAGCGGCACACGGCTTTCGCCATGCGCGTGCGCGGATTGGCATCGACCGTTGGACGGCAGCGCAGGCATCCGCGATAGCCTGCTCTCTCGGCCTCCACGGGCGTGCGGTAGAAGGTTACGTTCTCGCGGCGCGGACGGCGTGATGGGCACGATGGACGGCAATAGACGCCGGTCGAGGAGACGGCGAAGACGAACTTGCCATCGGCATTGCCATCCCGCGCGAGCACAGCCTGCCAATAGGCTCCGTCATCGCTCGTGTTATGCGCGGCTGCCATGAGATTAGCTTCTGTCAGAATGAGTATCGCATTGGTTGTCATGATTCAAAAGTGTAAGGCGGGAGTGGATGCTGGGCTATCCGGATGTTGCGGTCAAAGTGAAGTTGTTGTTGTGGATGAGGAAACTCGCTTGCACTACATCAGGGGCTAAAGCCTTCTTCCATGCAGGCTAAAGGACCGCAGGGCTGAAGCCGCTGCGCCACCCAAAAGCCAGGAGCATGTGCTGTCCTGAGGATTTTCTCCGATGGGACTTGAAAGCCGCATCCCATATAACATTCCCAATCTATGTCTAGAGTTCCATTTAGATGGACCCGCACAATTTCCTGAATTGGAATTTCGTCTCATTTTAAATGTCTTTGGGTGGCGCAGCCGCTTTAGCGCTGCGATACAGTTCGGACAAGAAGTCGGCTTTAGCCCCCGAGGTGATTATGGCAGCCCCATACAGAGGCAACACAGAGCAAAGCGTCTATTTCATCACTGCTTGCAGGTTTCAGAAGAATAGTCTCTTCCAGTCAGAAAGAATGGCGGGGCTATTCATTGAAGATCTGCTTCACTACCGCGATCACAAAGATTACCTGCTGCATGAGTTTGTCGTCATGCCTGACCACTTTCATTTACTAATCACCCCGCTATTCACCTTGGAGAGAGCTCTGCAACTAATTAAAGGAGGATTCTCTTTCAGGGCAAAGAAGCACCTCGGATTTGGAGGAGAAATATGGGAGAAGAGCTTCTATGATCGCCGCGTAAGGAATTTCGAGGAGTACCGCTCATTCTGCCATTACATTCATCCGAATCCTGTGAAGAGGGGTTTGGTAGTTGCAGCGGAGGATTATCGCTACAGTTCAGCTTGCGGCACATTTGTACGTGATGCAACCCCTCAGCGGCTGAAGCCGGACATCATGAGTGCCTGAAATCGCAGGGCTAAAGCCGCTGCGCCACCCAAAGCCTTGTTGCTCGCCTGAGAACTGCGCCACCTTAGAGCTGGTCATTAGCGAAATGGGAGAGCGGCGCGCGGGCGTGAATCGGTATTCGCCTTGTCAGATTTGTATGAGCGAAAGTCAGCCTCTAGTCCGACATTGGTTGCAGGGGGCCGAAGACTTGGGTTATTCCTGAACGCTTACGCAACTCTGTCAGCAGCGCTGAGGCTGCGTTGAGATATGTCTTGCTTGGGTCCGAGGGATCGGACCATACGGCATCGTAGATCACCTCCGCCGCTTCTTTGAGATCCATGTGCAGCACGGCTTCTAGCACGTCCACACGTTCCTGGAGGTGATCGTAGCAGCCCTGGCAAAGGGTCGCGGGTTGCGGATCGCCCTTATGATTCTCCTCTTTACTGCAGTTCACGACGGCGCTTTCGGATTCCAGTTTCGCGGCGGCAACGTTTAGTTGAAAATCGCGAAGAAAACGTTCCCGCTCTTGCTCAAGCACTTCAGGATCAGGAAGCTCTTCGGTCACCGCGGAATGGGCTGAGACGATTAACGCGATCGGCGCAACTCGATCCGAAGATTTGCACACCGGGCAAGTCGCGAGGTCGGCCGTGTAGTAGGTCTTGCACTTTGAGCAAGGCAGTCCGTATCCGGCGCGCTTGGGAGTAAGTTCAGGGACAGAAACAGTCGACTCGACACCGCGCTCAAGGCTCTGCGTGGCGGCTTTGACCTGGATATTGGCCGCAACGACGGCTTGCGGATGGGAAACGATCGGCGCAGTTTGAGGGGAGCTCATCTGTTACTCCTGAGTACATTTATTTCTGGCATTGAGTTCATGCCAGCGAATCACGCTTTGCTTCGCCCGTGAACGTATTCTAGTTAGAATCGGGCGGGCTGCCGACGCCCAGTAGTACAGTGCGATAGTGGCATTGGTACATGACTGGCCGCGCCTACTGCGGCTTGAACAAGGAGAGATTTGTTGGCGATATTGTTGCAACGAGAAAATGTCGTATTAACTGCAATGAGACTTTGTCACCCCTTATCGTTTAAGTAACGGCCGCGAGAGCAGGGCGGCCGGATAGGTTATAGATACGGGGCCTCGTGGATTTTCGTTTCTGTGCGCTGGTGAGCTGCACAGGGCGGCGTTCGGCGTGTTCTTGCAAAGTGAAAGGCAGAGCGGTCAGCAGGGTGTCGCCGCGAAAAACGCGCAACACGCCATCGAGTTGATGGGAGAGTTCGACGGTTTCTCCAGCGTAGCCGCGAGGAGCCGGCAAGGGTGGCAACGCGATCGACTGCGCGCCTAAGGCAATGGTGTGGTCGGCGGCGACGACCCGCTGGTAGTGCAAGCTCAGGCAACGGGCCAGATCGAAGCGAGGCGGCAAGGAGCGAAAGTCGCAAGCGGCGTCGGTGGCGGGACGGGCGAAGCGCTGGTTGTAATCGGCGCAGAAGGAGGCGAGCACGGTGTTGGCGTGCTGCAAAGTGGTGGTGTTAGCAAGGCGCAGTTCGCTGACCAGACGGTCCTGGCAGGTACGCCAGGCGCGTTCGATGCGGCCCTTGGCTTGTGGGGAGTGGGCGGGGATCGGCTCGATGCCGAGTGGGTCGAGAGCGCGCCCGAGTTGGGTAGGAGATTGTTTTCCGGCGAGTTGTTCGGCGCGGGTCCAGTGAGAATCGTTGCGCTGGAAGATGCTATGGCGGTCGCGGTAGAGGCTGAGCGGGATGCCATGGGAAGTGATCATGGTACGTAAGGCGCGGAGAGAGCCGAGAGTATTTTCGACTTCGAGTTGGAAGTGAGCGGCAAGGATCTGGCCGGTGGCGTCGTCCTGAAAGCCCATGAGAGTGAGTTCGGGGCCGCGGCCTTCGAGCCAATCATGACGGCTGGCATCGGTGAGCACCATCATGCCAAAACGCGGGCGGGGCGGGCGGCGAGAGCGATATTTGCGAGGCCGCCGCTTCTGCGGAGAAGCCAGTTTGGCTGCCCGCAAGATGCGGCGCACGGTCTCGCGGCTGACGAAGAGGTTCTCCTCGATGCGAAGTTTTTCCGTCAGATGAGAATCGTTGAAACCCTGATACTTGCCGCGGGCCAGGCTCAAGATCAACTGCTTCTGGGGAAGCGAAACGGCCCAAGGCATGGAGCGTCCCCGATTGCCGTGCTGGACCCAGCCGACGGAATCGGGCCGATAACGGCGTTTGAGACGCTGCACCTGGCGCTCACTCAGTTGCAGCAGACGGGAGGCTTCGCCGCAAAGCCTCCCGCCCGCCGCATTCTCAATCACTTTCACCCGTTGGAACTCTTTCTGACTCATCGTCACCATCCTGACAGGGTGACAAAGTCTCGTCGCAGTTATGGGGTGACATTATCTTGGAGCATCTACAAGAGATTTGTTGGCGATTGACGAGAGCACACCAGTTCAGTAGTGTAGGAGTCGATTGTTTGTCTCCCGGAGGAGCTTATGTTCGAAGGCCTTTTTCAACCGATGCATCTTCTGGTCATCTTCGCCATTGCCCTGCTTGTGTTCGGGCCGAAGAAGTTGCCGGAACTGGGCAAGGGGATCGGGGAAGGCATTCGCGGCTTTAAAGATGCCATGAAAAACGGCGGATCGGAACAACCGAAACCTCCTTCGCCGTCTTCTAATCCTGGCACCGAGATCAAGAGCTAGGATCGGGACGTCAAGCTATCGTTGTAGCGGAATTTCTTTTCTTAACCGGCATTTTCGGCTTCGGCTTTTCACCGCAATTTAGATTGTTGATGCACAAAAATACTGGAGGAAGTGCTGTGCTCAAAGTTGGGTTGCTGGCCTTTATATCTGTCTTGACGTTCAGCTCTGTTTTGTTGGCAGATCAGATTACGCTGAAGAATCGCGGCCGGCTCACCGGCACCATCGTGAAATCGGACGACAAGACTCTGGTGATCAAGACCGAATTTGCCGGTGACGTTACGGTGCAATGGCCCGCGGTGCAGGAGATCAAGTCGAGTGAGCCGCTCCATGTGGATTTGAAAAATGGACAGAGTGCGGTGGGAGCAGTCACGACCTCCGATGACAAGATCGCGGTGGCGACGGCTGACAAAGGGGTGGTGACCGCTCCCAAGGAAGGAGTTGTGGATATGCGAAGCGCCAGCGAACGGCGGCTTACGAAAGACCGCAACATCCCAGACTCACTCAAGGATGGCAGGGCGGCGGGAATGTGGGATTCGCGCTTACGGCTGGCAATAGCCAAACCAAAAATTTCGCGCTCGCCTTTACTGGAGATCGCAAGGCGCTGAACGATCACATCGGACTGTTTGCCAATAGAGTATACGCGACCAACAATTCTCCAGGCGTAACCGCAGGCGTGACGGCAAATTCGATTCAGAGCGGCGCACGCTATGACCGGAATTTCGATACGCGGCTTTTTGGGTATGTGAACACAGAATTCGATACCGATGCGTTGCAAGGCTTGAACTTGCGCTCCCTGTTTGGAAGCGGTTTGGGCTATCACGCAGTTAAGAATGATCGCACGGTTTTGGATTTTCTTGGGGGCCTGAACTACACGCGTGAGAGTTACGCCGCGGTGGCGCCTAGTCCCGCATTCACGCGCAATTTTGCGGCAATTACGTTGGGACAAGAGCTTTCTCAGAAGCTGGGGAAAACGACGGAACTGACCCAGAAGCTCTACTTTTATCCCGGTCTGAGCGACGGCGATTCTGGCGAGTACCGGGCGGCTTTCAATCTCGGAACGGTGACGAAAATCAACAAACGGTTTGGATGGCAGAATGCATTCGGCGATATTTACGTGTCGAATCCGCCGCTAGGGAAAAAGCGCAATGACCTTACGTTGACCGCTGGTTTGAATTTCTCGTTCACACACTAGAACTCGTTATTAGTGATGGAAGTCGAGTCCAAAAGACGGTTTATCGCGCGTTCCCGTGATCTTGATGGGTAATTCCGTGACGCCTTTTTTCCTGAAGAACGAGTCGAGCGGCTTCAGCATTAGGGATTTAAAACCCGTCATGGTTTGAGAGAGTTTCGCGTTCAGGCGCAAATGGCCATGGAAATCGAGCGCTTCGTCGTCGAGCGCATAGCCACCGTGAAGCTGTACGCTGGCGCCATCGACTGCGAAGGTGAGTTGCCGGAAAGCGACATCGGCGTTCTGTAATCCGAAGGAGCCGTTTAATTGGGAGACATCGCTCCCTGCGTCGATGTCGTTCGGTTTGCCTACTCCTTTACGACTTAGGGTCTGAATTTTCTGGCTTAATTTCGGATCGGTGAACTGTGCACCCTCGACCCCGAACTTTCCGTTTAGCTTGAGCCGCTTGATTATGTCTTCGTCTCCCGGGGCCAAGTCGAATTTCGTATGCAGCTTCATGTTGCCGGTCATCAGCGGCCTTTCTGATTTCACCGCGAGCCGCAGCATGTCCTGAATCTTTCCCTGGCTGACGGTGACATCAAGTTTGATCGTTCTGCCCTTGATCCCGGCCTTCCTGGCGACTTCGCCATTCGCAGTAATAAATGAATTAAGCAAGCGGGCACGCACGGGATGAAGAATCGTGTTTCCGTTTAGGCCGTCCACGGTGGCGCTGAAATCCGTATGCAGAGGGACGGGGTGGCCGCTGACTCTGAGGCTGAAATCGGGAGTATCCGTCTCGCCGTCAATCTCGATACGATTCAGGACACCCTGGAACTTTCCTTTGGAAGATAAGGTTCCGGCAATTCCTTTGAATACTCCCAGGTTGGCGTTGACGAAAGTATAGTTGGCCGCCAGATGGGTTTCGCCGGGATCGTCTGAATTCCAAGGTCCGAAACCTCCGGCATTTTCGATTTCGCCCGGAGGAGTGGCATTGGTCAATTGCGCGCTGAAAGATGCCGGGCGGTGAAGACCTACATAGTGCATCAGGACGTGATGAATTTCGAAAATGTGTGGCGGCTTGGCTGCGCTTTTAGGAAGAATTTCGAGTCGCGCATCATCCACAATAAGTTCGTGGATCAAGATCGGTATGTCCTTTATGCGGCTCCAATACCCGCGTTGCACGTTCCCGGGAGAATTACGGTCTTTGGGAGGAATCTGAATGACCAATCCGCGAAGCTCGACCTGATCAATCTTCCAGGGCTTTTCGAATAAACTCAGCAGACTTGCTCGGCCGGTGAATTCGCTAACTTGGATCAGTGGAGGCACATCAGAACGGTCGCCATAGCGCACGCTTAAGTTGGAACCATGTGCTTGAACCTTGGGATAAACAGAAATTTCTAAATCCCCTAGTTGAACGTCTCCCTGGAATTTTTCACTCAACAGAGCGATAACACGCTTTTTTAGGATCGGTGTCGCTTCGTGAAGGCCGACCGCTGTTAGCACGGCTAGCATGACAAGGCTCGTTACAATCGCGATTTTTAATCGGCGGCCGAGAGCTGACTTTCTTCCATTTGCGGGCTGGCTCGTCGAAGTTGCCATTGTGAGCTACCACTGCAGACTGCGCGGGACGGTCGCCTAACTCCCGTCACACACGTAGCTAGGTAGAAGATGGCATTGGAAGCTGAGCAGGTTGTTTGGCTTATCGGAATTTCGGAGTGGCGCAACGGGACTGACTAGCGTGCGGCAGTCTTTAGTTTGGCAGCAGGCCTGACTTGTTCAAAGGTACATTGATCCGGCTTCTTTTCAGGCCGCCAGCGCAGAAATTTTGTGCCGTGTCGAAAACGTCCTCCGGAAAAGTGGTCGTACTGGACCTCACATACCAGCTTTGGTTTGAGTGGCTGCCATTCGGTGGATCGTTTCGTGCTCCAGCGACTCGGTCCTCCGGGTGCGTGGCCGCTAAATCCCGGCGAGGAGATCAACGGTTCCACAATGCTTTTTAGGTCCTTGCGCTGTTCGGCATTAAAGCTGGAGCTGAATCCCACGTGATCGAGCAAGCCTTCCGCGTTATAGAGTCCAAGCAAGAGTGACCCGACGCCGTCGCCTTTCTCCGAGTAGCGAAATCCTCCAACAACGCAATCGGCAGTGCGGATGCGCTTAATTTTAACCATCGCGGTGCGATCGCCGGAGCGATACGGCTCGTCCAACTTCTTAGCAACGACGCCGTCGAATCCGATCACGCCCAGTTCTCGCATCCATTTCTCAGCGTCTTCCTTGCCGGTCGAGGCGGGCGAAAAACGAACAGTCTTGTTTCCTTTTACGTTCCCAAACAAATCTTCAAGTTTCGATCGTCTCTCTCTGAATGGCAGGTCGACCAGCGATTTGCCTTTGCTATCCACTAGCAGGTCGAAGCACATTAGTGTGGCCGGTGTCTCCGCAGAAAGCTTACGAATGCGCGACTCGGCTGGATGAATTCGCAATAATAGGTCGTCAAACGATAGGTGTTCGCCGGAGTAAATCACGATTTCTCCGTCGAGCACGAACCTTTCCTGTGGCAACTCCGCAAGTGCTTTCACTAGCTCGGGGAAATATCGGCCCAGCGGTTGTCCAGCTTTCGATTGCAATAAGACCTGCTTCCCGCTTTTGAAAGCGATACACCGGAAGCCGTCCCACTTGGGTTCGTAGGACCAGTCTGGCCCATCGGGAATTTGGCTCACGGATTTCGCTTCAGCAGGCGGGTACGGAGCCTGGATCGGAAGATTTATCGGCGGAAAGGCTTCCGCCAAATCTTCAGCCGGAACGGCGCCTTTTTTGACCGGATCTGATTTTTCCTTGCCCTGCCTAGTTTTCTTTTCCTTTGGCATCAGTGCCTTCGATGCGTCACCTCTGTTGGAGGACTACTGCGCAATCCGATTTGCCACTCTGGTCGTGTTCGACTCCTAGTCAGAATGACCGTTGTTACGGTTGCAGTAATTTTTGTCTTCCGCACTCCGCTCAGCGGAGCGGCTCTGTGTTTATTCTCTCGCCAACACGAAAGTAATTAATTACAACCAACTACTCTGGTGGAACATCTGTGTTTAGGAAGATTCTCCCGCCAAGTCTATTGGGTATCAAGCGTACAAGTCTCTGCGTCACATTGACTTGGTGGGGTTACTTTGCAAAACTGACAGGTATTCAGGTATTTTCGCGTGACTTGCAACTAAGTTCTTGGCCGAATGGAACTATTACTCAATTTGTGTTGGCTGTCGCTCGCATTGCCGGCTTATTGGCTTTGGCGGCGAGAGCGAGCCAGTGCAACCAGACCCCGGTCGCAGCATCTGGCCACTTTGAGTTCGGTTCTCATATTTGGATGCATGCTGATGTTGCTGTTTCCCGTGGTTTCGGCTACGGACGATCTGCATGCAATGCGACCGGAAGTCGAAGAATCAAACCCCTCCAAACATATTGCCCGGCAGTCGGATAACAACTCACCTACGGCGTTCAGCGCGGTTGGCGGATTCCCGGCGTTGCTCACGACGAACTCGCTTTTCAATGCAGAATACCGAGCGATTGGCGTGATCTCTGGTCGTTTCCACATTATCCACATCGATATCCGAATCGGCCTTGATTCGAGTCGCGCTCCTCCCTCCGCTTAACCTGTTCTAGCATCAGCTTTTTTTGCTCCCTCCTCCTTGGGCGGGTTCATCTATTTGGAACGAACCCGGATTTCTGGCTTGTATCAGTTTGAATTGTTGTAACGCACTTGTGGAGTGCTGTATGCGAAAGACTATTTTACGAAGTTCGACATTGCTCCTCCTTTTTTGCTGCGGAGCCATGGCACAGACCCCGCAGCCTTTGACGTGGGAGCAAGTCGTGCAGCGGTTCGAGGTTAGTAATCCGAATTTGCTCGCAGATAAGTTGAATATTGACGAGTCGAGGGCACAGGAAATCACGGCTTTCCTGCGTCCGAACCCGACGTTCACCCTATCTGCGGATGGGACGCAAATCGCTCCCAATCGAGGCGCGTGGCAGCCCTTTGCTGGCACTTTCGTTTCGCCCAGCCTCAGCTATCTGCACGAACGGCGGCACAAACGCGAGTTACGTCTGGAAAGCGCAAAGAAAGGGACTCTGATTGCCGAGGCGAGCCATACCGACGTGGAAAGAACTTTGCTCTTCAACTTGCGTAGCGCATTTGTATCAGTGCTGCAGGCCAAAGCAGTGCTCCAGTTGGCCAAAGACAACATTGCTTACTATGATCGCCTCCTTGAGATCTCCAGAACTCGCTTCAGCGCCGGCGATATTGCGCAAATTGATCTCGACCGACTGGAGCTGCAGCGGGTCCAGTATGAATCGGATTTGCAGGCAGCAGAGGAGAACTTAGAGACGGCTAAGATTCAACTGCTCACGCTTCTGAACTCCCGAACTCCTTTAGATCAGTTTGACGTGACCGGACCATTCGATTTCAACGACCAACTCTTGCCGCGTGACGAGTTTCGGAAGATTGCTCTGGACACGCGTCCAGACTTGAAGGCCGCCGTTGAAGCCGTAGACAAAGCCCAAACCGACCATCGGCTTGCGATTGCAAACGGCTCAACCGATCCGACCTTCAGCGCGTGGTACACGCACAATGGATCGTTCAACAATCCGCTAGCACTCAATACGGTTGGCGTCAGTGTCAGCATTCCGCTGCGCATCTTCGACCGCAACCAGGGAGAGAAGTTGCGCACACAATTAGACATCACGCGCAACGAAAGATTACGCGACGCCGCCGAAGCTACCGTGCTGAGCGACGTACATTCCAGCTACGCCACAGTCGAAAGCGATCTGACTTTGCTGCGGCCCTACAAGGCCAAATATCTGCAGCAGTCTGTCCGGGTACGCGACACGATTTCGTTTTCTTATCAACACGGCGGGACCTCCTTGTTGGATTTTCTGAACGCACAGACGGAGTACCGCAACGTGCAACTGACTTATGTGAACTTGGTCGGCTCTTACTTGACGGCTGCAGCCCAATTGAATCTGGCCGTGGGCCGCGAGGTGATTCCATGACAATACAAACTAAACATCGTCGCGGTTATTCGGCTCTACTCGCATGTGTACTGCTAGTTTTGGCTGCGGCTTCCTGCTCAAAAGATACAAAAGCCGCACCGACGAAGGCAGAAGTCACACTGGAGCCTGGTGTCTACACCGTCGACAATCCAGAAGTTTTTAAGTTGGCGAAAGTAGAAACTCGTCAATTGCCGAACGTACTGAACGCTAATGGCGCGGTAACACCCGATGTGAATCGCACCATTCACGTGACATCACAGGGCTCCGGAAAAGTTCTCGACTTGAAAGTACGCCTCGGTGACTACGTAAAAAAAGGCCAAGTACTGCTTTCCATTTACAGCTCTGATCTCGCAGGCGCGTTTTCGGACTATCAGAAAGCGATTGCGGATGAACGGCTTGCAAATAAAGCGCTAGACCGGGCACAGCTGCTGTACTCGCATGGCGCGATCGCTTCCAAGGACTTGGAAGTCGCTGAAGATGCCGAGGCGAAGGCTAAAGTTGACGTTCGCAACACGGAAGATCGCCTTCGCCTTCTTGGCGGAAATCCAACGGAACCGAGTTCGCTCATTGAACTCCATGCGCCGACTTCGGGGACAATCGTTGAACAAAACGTGGCCGGTTCCGAAGGAGTGAAGAGTTTAGATAACAGCCCTAACCTATTCACGATTGCCGACCTATCGCAGGTTTGGGTTATTTGTGATGTGTACGAAAATGATCTCGGTGATATCCACGTCGGCGACCCGGCGGAGATTCGCCTAAACGCTTACCGCGACAAGATCTATCACGGGACAATTAGTGATATTTCACGCGTGCTTGATCCGAACCTGCGCTCAGCGAAAGTGCGGATCGTGCTCTCAAATCCAGATGGGTCTTTGCGCCCGGGAATGTATACGGTTTCGACTTTCCGCTCCCGCAAGTTATCTAGCCGGCTGGTTGTCCCAAGCACTGCCATCATGCGCTTGCAAGATAAAGATTGGCTGTTCCGCAAGGAAGGACCTAATCAATTCCGCCGCATCGAAGTGCACTCTTCAGGAGAAACCTCGGACGGAATGCAAGAGATTCAGGACGGGGTCAATCCCGGTCAAGAGGTTGTGGCCAATGCGCTTGACTTCTCTTCAAGTGTCGCGGAACAGGGCAAATGATTCGATACCTCATCGATTTTGCTCTGCGCAACCGCATTCTGGTCCTGAGTCTCTCGGTGCTGTTATTTGTTTGGGGCATTGTGTCGTTTCACAATTTACCCATCGAAGCGTACCCCGATGTCGCTGACACGTATACGCAGATTATTACGCAATGGCCGGGACACGCAGCGGAGGAGGTTGAACAGCAAATAACCGTCCCCCTCGAAGTGCAGTTGAATGGCGTCGCCCACATGACGCATCTGCGATCGACTTCGCTTGGGGGACTGTCGGTCATCACCATCATCTATGACGACGAAATAACTACCTTCAATGCCCGCACGGAAGTAGTTGATCGTCTCCAGCAAGTCACTCTACCCCAGGGTGTTAACCCAGGACTCGGACCGGACTATAGTCCGACCGGGCAAATCATGTTCTACACGCTCCAGAGCAACAATCCGAAATACGACACGATGGAGTTGAAGACGCTGAACGACTGGTTCGTCGTCAATCAGTTGAAGTCAGTTCCGAATGTCGTGGATGTGAATCCATTTGGCGGACCTACGCGCGAATATCAGGTGCAACTCGATCCGGGGAAGTTAGTTGCTTATGGGCTCTCACTAAGTCAGGTTGAACAGGCGCTCGCAGCCAACAACACGAATGCCGGCGGGGGATTCATCGAACGCGGCGAACAAACGCTAAATGTGCGTGCGGTTGGCTTGATGCAGACCACTGACGATGTGGGCGCGACAGTAGTGAAAGTCGTGGATGGAACTCCCGTTCGTGCGCGCGATCTCGGAGTCGTAGCTCAAGGGCCCAAGGTGCGACTCGGACAATTAGGAAAAACGATCCGCACTGAAGACGGCACAGTTATCAATAATGATGATGTAGTCGAAGGGATAGTTCTGCTTCGTAAGGGTGCAGAGGCTGCCACGACTCTCGATGCCCTTCATCAAAAGATCAACCAGTTGAATAACGGCCTATTTCCAAAGGGAGTGAAGTTAGTTCCGCACCTCGATCGCAGCGACCTCGTACACTACACGACTCACACCGTCCTGCGAAATCTTACCGACGGAGTGATTCTCGTCACGCTCATTCTGTTCTTGTTCTTGGGAAATGTCCGTAGTGCACTGATCGTTACCATCACAATTCCGTTTTCACTTCTCTTCGCGGCGATACTGCTTGATCTTCGTCACATCCCGGCAAACCTACTTTCGCTTGGCGCACTTGATTTCGGCATGGTAGTGGACGGCTCCGTGGTGATGGTCGAGAACATACTGCGGCACTCGGAATTAGGTCGTGGGAAAAAATCATTTTCGCAGTTGGTTGCGACGGCCGCGCACGAAGTTCAGAAGCCAGTGTTTTTTGCACGCATCATCATCATTGTTTCGTACTTACCAATATTCACATTGCAGCGCGTGGAAGGACGGCTGTTCCGTCCGATGGCTTGGACAGTCGCATTTGCGTTACTAGGCGCTCTCATTTTCGCACTCCTCATAGCTCCTGTTCTCTGCACCCTGCTATTCAAGGACGAAATCACGGAATGGGAAAATCCAGTTCTCCATTTTCTGCAAGAACGCTACGCTCGAACGCTCGACTGGTGCTTCGATCACCTAAAGCTCACTCTTGGAATGGGGTTGGTGGCACTTGCTGTCATGTTATTTCTGGCATTCAGCGGCATTGTCGGATCGGAATTCTTGCCGCATCTGGATGAAGGCGCGATCTGGGTTAGGGGCACGCTTGCTCCTAGTGCTGGTCCTTCTGCCAGCATCGCGCTGGCAAATAATGTGCGGCGGACTCTTGCTCATTTCCCGGAAGTCACCGTTGTCGTAAGTCAGGTCGGACGTCCCGACGATGGCAGTGACGCCAGCGGATTCTATAACGCTGAATTCTTTGTTGATCTCCTACCTCGCAAGAAATGGCGTGATGAATACAAAACTAAAGACCAATTAATTGCCGCGATGGATAAAGAGTTGAGCAAGTTTCCTGGTGTCGATTGGAATTTTTCACAGCCGATTTCGGACAACGTCGAAGAAGCCATAAGTGGTGTCAAAGGCGAACTGGCCGTGAAGCTGTTCGGCCGGGATCTCAAGACGCTTGAAGCCAAAGCTCAGGCGATTCAGGATGTGATGGCCAAGATTGTGGGTGTCGCCG
Organism: Acidobacteriaceae bacterium; assembly: GCA_025462785.1. GTDB lineage: Bacteria > Acidobacteriota > Terriglobia > Terriglobales > Acidobacteriaceae > JAOAPG01. The sequence goes on along the minus strand of JAOAPG010000348.1, from coordinate 5,640 downwards.
ATTTGGGAACGTTTCAGGTTCGCGGCCAGCCCAACGTCAATCTGGTGGTCGATCGGGCGGCAGCCGATCGCTTCGGAATCAATGTGAGTGATATTCAAGACGCGATAGAGACTGCCGTTGGCGGCAAAGCTGTAAGTCAGATACTGATCGGTGAACAACGTTATGACCTGACGGTTCGTTATCAGCCGCAATTCCGGAAAACTGTCGAAGAGATTGCCAATATTCGCCTACTCGCACCGTCAGGTGAGCGCGTGTCGCTTGGACAGTTGTGCGAGATCAAACTGGAAGACGGAGCTTCGACGATCTACCGCGAGGGTAATTCGCGTTACATCGCAATCAAATACAGTGTGCGCGGACGCGATCTAGGCAGTACGGTGCGCGATGCAATTGAGCAAGTCCATCGGAAGGTCCCGCTGCCAGAGGGTTACCACCTCGATTGGACTGGAGAATACGAAAGTCAGCAGCGCGCGAATCGGCGGCTGGCCATCGTTGTACCGATTACGATCCTGTTGATGTCATTCATTTTGTATTCCGCATTCGATTCGTGGAAATGGCCCGCGCTGATTTTGGCTGTGGTTGCGCTCTCGCCGTTGGGCGGCCTTTTAAGTTTACTGCTAACGCATACTCATTTTTCTGTATCGTCGGGCCTGGGATTTCTGGCGCTGATCGGCGTTTCAGTTGAGATCGGCGTCATTATGGTGGAGTACATCAATCAGCTTCGTACTCGTGGCATGAGCCCTCGAGAGGCCGCTCGCGAGGGAGCGTCGCTGAGATTACGGCCCATCATGATGACGATGCTGGTGGCCACCCTGGGTCTGTTGCCTGCGGCTCTGTCTCATGACATCGGATCAGACTCACAGCGGCCTTTTGCCATTGTGATTGTCGGCGGATTGATCGTCGAACTCTTCATTAGTATCGTGTTGCTGCCCTCGTTATATGTCTTCTGGGCGCGCCCCGGCGACAAGCTGCCGCCTCCAGAATTAGGGTTTAGGGAAGAAGGCGAGCACGTGGATTAATTCGCACAAACTTCGCTACGCTCAACGCGAGCGAGTAATTCCGCATCGGAGTGTCTGAGATCGCGATGGAATCGAAATCATCGCTGATGAATGACGTACGATCCGCGCGCATGAATATTGCTGACCTACTTTTTGGACGTCCTCTCGCCACCGAGGAAGAAAAAGCCGAAAAAATTGGCCCTCTTGAAGGCGTCCCCATCTTCGGACTTGATGCCCTGAGTTCGGCGGCATACGGTCCCGAAGCGGCGCTGACGCTGCTCATCCCGCTCGGGATGGCTGGCGTCATCTATATCCGACCTATCAGTGTTGCGATCGTTGTCCTTCTCGCAATCGTCTACTTTTCTTACCGGCAAACGATTGAGGCTTACCCGCAAGGCGGCGGCTCTTACACTGTCGCAACTGAGAATCTTGGAGTCTGGCCGGGACTCCTCGCCGCAGCTTCACTAATGGTTGATTACATTTTGACTGCGGCGGTCGGGATCTCGGCCGGAGTGGGTGCGCTCGTTTCTGCCGTGCCTTCTCTTCAAGAACACATACTGGGCATTTGTCTGGGAATATTACTCCTTATCACAATCGTAAACCTTCGCGGAGTTCGGGAAACCGGCGCGCTATTCATGATCCCGACTTACTTGTTCATTGCATGTTTGCTGGGAATGATCGGGATTGGGATCTTTAAGGCACTCGCAGCAGGAGGGCATCCGGTGCCCGTGGTTCCTCCTCCGAAACTCACATCCGCCACAGAAGTAGTAACTGCATGGCTCTTGCTGCGAGCGTTCTCCAGCGGATGCACGGCGATGACTGGCGTCGAAGCAGTAAGTAACGGAGTGATGGCGTTCAAAGAGCCCCCCACGAAATACGCGCAGTTGACGCTCACCATCATTATCGGGATTTTGATGGTCATGCTGCTGGGAATCGCCTATCTTTGCCCGGCATACGGCGTCGCCGCAACCCCGCCCGGACAGCCAGGCTACGAGAGCGTTCTATCCCAATTATTGGGAGCGATTATAGGAAAACATACTTATTACTACGTAAGCATCGCGTCCATACTAGTTGTGCTCTCGCTTTCGGCCAACACTGCCTTTGCCGATTTCCCGCGTTTGTGTCGCGCTATTGCCCACAACGGTTACTTGCCTTACAGCCTTACATTGCGAGGGCGTCGTCTGGTTTTTGTGCAAGGTATTTATGCGCTCTCAATCTTGACTGGAACTCTGCTTATTATCTTCGGCGGAATTACTGACCGGTTGATCCCGCTCTATGCAGTGGGAGCATTTACAGCTTTCACATTGTCGCAGGCGGGCATGGTGATGCATTGGAAGAGAGTGGGCGGCCCAGTCTCCGGAAAAAGCATGTTTATTAATGGACTGGGAGCCGTCGCCACAGGGATCACCACGATTGTCGTATTACTGACGAAGTTCACGGAGGGTGCTTGGATTACTGTCGTTCTGATACCTGGCCTGATATGGCTAATGTCTAGTGTGCACAGGCACTATGTTCGGATAGCAGAAGCGACGCGATACAATTCCCCTATAAAAACCGACAATCTCTGTCCACCTATTGCATTGATTCCAGTCGAACGCTGGAATCGCGTATCCGCAAAAGCGGTTCGCTTTGCCTGGAATCTCTCACCTGAAATTCGAGGTCTTCACATCGAATGCGAAACAACAGCAGAGTTACAAAATAATTGGGAGAGGCTCGTGGCTGAGCCAGCCCGAAAAGCAGGCCTTCCGGTACCTCAATTGGTGATCCTCAAATCCCCTTACCGTCTTGTAGTGAGACCAATCGTGGAGTACACGCTGAATCTGGCGAAGGAAAAGCCCGATGACCACATCGCGGTTCTCATTCCTGAACTGGTAGAAAGGCGCTGGTATTATTTGTTACTCCACAATAATCGTTCTTCCGCGTTGAAGGCATTGCTCTATTTCAAGGGTAATGAGCGAATCACTGTCATCAACATTCCGTGGTACTTCAACGAGTAACGGGCGCCACTCCTAATTTATTCAGGATGTACTAACGCCGTCAATTACTTCGAAATAACCTCATCCCACAGAACTTTACAGTGGTTTAACAATTTTTTACCGGGGTACTGTCGAAGGCATGATCGAATACCTTAGGCGGGCCCTATGATATGTCGCTAGAGGTCCCGCATGGACTACAGAATAGTGACTTTCAGAAGACAAGTTCTCGCCGGAAAGGCCTTTGCTAGGATTGCTCCGTCACTTTGGCCCATTCTCGTAGGCATTCTCTTTGTCTCTGCGAGCTTCGCGAATCCTTGGCAGCAGTCGCAAGAGACTGCTCCAATAACTGCCTCAGCGCGTTCGGTCGGCGTGATCAAGTCGGTCAATGGAAATTCAGTCATTCTCACGACTGATTCTGGATCTGAAATCAACGTTCTATTGCAAGATTCGACTCGCCTCGTGCGTACCACTCCGGGGCAGAAGGATCTTAGCGGTGCGACTGCGATAAAGCCGCAGGATTTACAACCCGGCGACCGGATGCTGGTGCGCGGAACGAACTCCGAGAACGGCAAATCGATACTTGCTTCGTCGGCAATTGTCGTTAGTCGTACCGACGTTGCTCAGAAACAAGAGCGTGATCGCCAAGATTGGCAGAAGCGGGGCATTGGCGGATTGGTTCAGTCGGTGGATCTTAAATCCGCTGAATCTGGCACAGGAAAAATTACTATCTCGCTGACATCTTTTTCGGGCACGAAGACAATGGCGATTCAAACGTTCAAGACGACCATCGTGCGCCGATACTCTCCAGATTCGGTCAAGTTCGATGACGCGAAACCTGGCACGCTCGACCAGATCAAACCGGGTGATCAGCTTCGGGCACGCGGTACGCGGAATGCCAATGGAACTGAATTGTCCGCCGAGGAGATCGTTTCTGGTTCGTTCCGCAATATCGCGGGAACAATTGATTCCACGAACACTGGCACAAGTACGATCAGAGTGACCGATCTATTACAGAAGAAGCCGCTGACAGTAAAACTTAGCGGAGATTCGCAACTTCGCCAGCTGCCGCCTTTCGCAGCGCAACGGTTAGCGAGGCGACTGAAGGGTGGCGCTTCGGAAGGCGATTCGGAAGGTGCATCGGCAAACGGCGGGCCTCCCGCGGGCGCTGGGTCTCCGCGTGGCGACAACGCCGATCGTCCGAGAAGCTTTGGTGGAGGAGAATCGCAAGCTGGCGGAGGACCTCGTTCTGGTCAGCCGGATTTTCAGCAGATGCTCAACCGAATGCCAACGGTGAATATCGGCGATTTACATAAGGGGGACGCGGTAATGATTGTCGCCACCGAGGGCACTGCGAACTCCGATCCAACGGTCATTACTTTGCTGACGGGAGTGGACGCAATTCTTTCCGCATCCCCGAACAGCGGTCGTGCCGCTTCCATTTTGTCGCCATGGAATTTGGGTTCATCCGGCATGGATGCCGGAACTCCGTAGTGCAAATTCTCGCCCCAGCGGCGATCCGTCTTTAGGGAGAGTGAATGAAGGTTTTATCAAGAGGAGTACGTGCATCTCGGTTCATCGTACTTCTGTTATCGCCAATTTTGTTTTTGCTTACATTGACTGGACACTCTTCCGCACAGACTGCATCAGGCACACTGCGTGGCAAAATCACCGACCCCTCCGGCGCTGTGATTCCTCAGAGTACGGTGACTGCAATAGCTTCAAGCGGCGCGAAGAAAAGTACAGTCAGCAATGCACAAGGAGAATACGAGATTAAGGGTTTGGCGAACGGCACGTACACCGTTGACGCCACGGCGAAAGGTTTTGCCAGCGCTGCCGAACCGAACGTCACGATCACGGCGGGGCAGGTTCAGCAGTTCGACATCGCACTTGGCATAGTGGTTAAGCAGGAGAAGGTTGAAGTCCAGGATCAGAACACAACTGTCGATGTGAATCCTGAGAACAATGCAAGTTCGCTGATCATCAAAGGAAAGGATCTCGATGCCTTGTCCGATGATCCCGATGAAATGCAGTCAGAGCTGCAAGCCCTTGCTGGCCCTTCGGCCGGGCCGAACGGCGGAGAAATCTATATCGACGGATTTACTGGCGGGCAGATTCCTCCCAAGTCCGCGATCCGGGAAATTCGCATTAACCAGAATCCATTCTCGGCTCAATCTGACAAATTGGGCTACGGCCGAATCGAAATCTTCACCAAGCCCGGCACCGACAAGTATCACGGCCAAATCTCTGTGAATGGAAATGACTCGTCCTTCAATTCTCCGAATCCTTTTTTATCGGGCGAGCCCAGTTACCACACGGAAATTTTCGACGGCAACATAGGCGGCCCGATTACGAAGAAAGCTTCTTTCTTCTTCGACGCTCAGCAGAGGAACATCACGGATGTCGCTGCCATAAGCGCTATTGATCCTAGAACTGGAGCAAAACTGTTCCAATCTTTTCCGGATTCCAGGACCAGAACCAATCTAACTCCACGATTCGATTTCCAGCTCGGCAAAAACGATACGCTTACCGCTCGCTACCAATTTTTTAAAGACGACCGCACGAATCAGGGGGTCGGACAATTCTCTTTGCCCTCGCAGGCTTATGAAACCAGCGATACAGAACACACCTTACAGATAAGCGAGACGCATATCGTAAGCCCGAAGATCGTG
>JAOAPG010000319.1 GCA_025462785.1 Acidobacteriaceae bacterium | reverse complement strand
GACGATGAGAGGGAAAATTATCGCGGCCTGCGAGTATCCGGCGGTCAACCATGTCAGCCGCTTCTGCTGACGCATGATGCCCCACCAATTGCGGACGATGCTAGCAAAACGTTCGCGGAAGGTCCGGAGCTCGTCGGCCTCTCCGTGGTAGAGCGCCACGCCTTCCGCGTTCTCACGGAAACGGACCAGGTTGAAACGGAAGTCGGCTTCGTAACGCTGTTGCTCGAAGTTCAGCCGGACCAGCGGACGCCCGATCCGGTCCGTGAGCCAGGTACCCGCGAGGGCATACAAGAGTGCTGTCCAGACCAGGTATCCCGGGAACCGGATGGAATGAATAGTCAGCGTCCCGGATAGACCCCAGAGAATTGCGACGACCGCAATCAGGGTGCCGACTGCGCGCATGCCGCCGATGGCGACATTGAGCGTGCTTGAGATAAACAGGGGAACATCTTCAGAGACGCGCTGGTCGGGGTTGTCAGCGGCACCCCCTTCGAGCTGCATTCGATAGTAGGCACCATCAGTCAACCAAGTACGCAGGAAGTGATCGGTAAACCAGCGCCGCCAGCGGATCTGAAGCATCTGGTTGAGGTAAAACTGGTACACGGCAAAGACGATGAAGAGGCCTGCGAGCCAAGAGAACCGAATGACTTGGTGGAGAAAGACTGTGTAATCCTTGGCCTGCAGGGCGTCGTAGAAGGCGTTATTCCACTTATTTAGCAGGACATTGATATAGACGATTCCGAGATTAAGCCCGACGACGGCAAGCACAAGTCCTCGCGCTGCCCAGCGGTCCTCAGAGGACCAGTACGGATAAGTCATTGCCCAAGCATCACGCAGGAGTTGGCGGAGGCCCGTGATCGCGAGATTTCGTTGGTGACTAGGTTCCCTTAGCTCGCTTGTTCCATTCAATTCAGCACTTCCGAGTTCATGTCGCTACGACCTTGATGGAGCACGCCGGGTTCCGCGATGCTCCGCTCAAAAGCCCTGTGTCTTCAAGGGAATACCGTTTGTGAATGTGCCTGAAAGAGTCTGAGGTGTGCTCTTGCTGACAAGTCTGTCGAAATCCGGACGCGGACGTTCTCTCCTCGGAAGAGAGGATCACTTAAGCGTGAGTCTTCCAAACAGACAGTCGCGAAGCGACGCGCTCCGAACTTACGGGTAAGTTGCGTTGAGTGATCTGCGCGGCGACACGGAGCGGATTTGTCCCATGCCGTCGCTGGCCGCTAAGCGGCTCTCGGGACTTTTGATTGATACGATAGCCCGCGCTGTCAATGAGAGGGCAAGCCATTCCAGGGGTTTTTTGACAGGGAGCCGTAGGTGGGGCAGAGTATCCGACATGCAATTTGAGTACGAAATTCCAGTCGACGAATATATTTCTTCCCAAGTTCTTTATCACCGCTTGCGTTCTGGTCGCAAGGGTACCGAGCGCTCGGTCGGTTGGGTTCTGGCGGGCTTCCTGTTCATCGTGATCATTTGGAACGAAGTCCTTCTTAATTGGGCGACGCGAACTCTACTCGGCTGCATCGGCGCACGTTTATGCCGGAATTTTGGGTCTATTCCCCGCGTGGCACTTTCGCCGTTCTTATCAAAGAATTGGATTGGCTGGCAAGAAGTTCCATGCTGACGTAAATGAGGACGGGTTCGAGGTCACCGGGGAGTTGCATAGTTGGCGTGTACGGTGGGCAGGCGTAACCGCCAAGGGAGGGAACCATTGTGCTTTCATGCTCTATGCTGCGAATACTATTTTTACTTTCGGTAAGAAATACTTGACCGATGAACAACAAAACGAGATTCGCCGACTGGCCAGACTAAAGACTCATTAGTTGTAAATTACTCGATAACGGTATTTTCATTTTCTCGAGGTAGTGTTCTGATTTGAAAGGTCTACCTTTCTCGGGACTCCTCATTGACTCTTGGCCTATCACAGGAATACGCTATCCTTGATGGTAGTTGCTTGCACCCTGAGCGAGCGCCCCGGCTGGTTCCACCTCCAGACAGAACAATCCCTTTGTCGTAGAAACACATCTATAGCTGTGCCTTTTTTGGAGTCGAGGAACCAAGGATCAGGGCCAGCCTTTGTGCATCCGCCACCATAAGCTGAGAGGTATGAGTAGAAAGCTATAAAACTGAATGAAAAAAAGCATCGAGATTAGCCCTAACATTGAGGCGCTTTTTGGCACGCGAGATGAAAATTTGCATGTGCTCGAAGATGGCCTGAACATTAACATCGATTTGCGTTCCGACTCTATCGAACTTGAAGGCGCACCGCGCGATGTTGCACGTGCGGAACAGGTTTTCGCTGACTTCGATCACCTGCAGCGGTCCGGATACACCTTCCACAATGGCGACTTAAACAGCATGCTGCGCGTCCTGATCGCCGATCCTAAAGTGAGTCTGCGCGGTTTGGCCGACGCCGGGAAACAGAGATCATTCGGACGCCGCACCGTCCAACCCAAGAGCCTGAACCAGCGTCGCTATCTCGATGCTATCGAGACCCACGACATGGTATTTGGAATCGGCCCTGCCGGGACGGGTAAGACTTATCTTGCAGTGGCAATGGCGATCTCCGCGCTGCTCTCGAAACGCGTGAACCGGATCATTCTGGCGCGTCCAGCGGTGGAAGCGGGAGAGCGGCTGGGATTCTTGCCGGGGACTTTGCAGGAGAAGATCGATCCTTATCTGCGGCCTTTGTATGACGCGCTCTACGACATGCTGGATCCCGAAAAGGTTGATCGATATTTGGAAAAGAACGTCATTGAGATTGCGCCGATTGCCTTCATGCGCGGCCGTACGTTAAATGATTCGTTCGTGATTTTGGACGAAGCGCAGAACACGACATCGGAACAAATGAAGATGTTTGTGACGCGTCTGGGCTTCAACTCCAAGGCCGTAATTACCGGCGATGTTACGCAGATTGATTTGCCAAATGCTCGACGGAGTGGGCTACTGGAAGCGGTGGACGTGTTGAAGGGAGTCGAGGGACTGGCTTTCACCTACTTCGATGACGGTGACGTGGTGCGACATCATTTGGTACAACGCATCATTCGAGCTTACGACGAACGGAAGGCGCGCATGGAAGGAGAGCAGCTGTCCTTGCTCGAGTCAAGGGCGCTTGCCCGCGAAGGGGGCTCAATCAGCGTTGCTCATAGTATTCCTGTATTGCCGGTTGAACTAGAAACCAAGGGATAAAGAGACTAACATTGTGCGGGAGGGTGCCTGATTGGGCCCTCCCATTTGCTTTTTGAGCTTTACTCAATTAGCGAAATAGGGGAGTTTCAACGCTTGGTAATTCTGAAGAAGCAAGCTGCGGGAGTGACGGCCTTGGCCTTGTCGCGGTTTGTAGCGCGGGCATGCCGGGCCGCGAAAGTGGATGGCAAGGTCAACGTGCTTGTGACGACAAACCGGGAAATGCAAGCCTTGAATAGCCGCTTTCGCGACAAGAACATGGCCACCGACGTTCTATCGTTCCCGGCAGCTCGAAATCCCAAGAGTGAAACTCTGGGCGACATTGCAATCTCTGCGGAAATCGCTGCTCACAATGCAAAGCAATTGGGCCATTCCAGAGCCGAAGAGATTAAGATCCTGGCATTGCACGGTGTTCTTCACTTGGCGGGATTTGATCACGAGCGGGACAATGGAAAAATGGCGAGGGAAGAGGCGCGCCTGAGAAATGCTCTAGGTTTGCCAACCGGACTGATCGAGAGAACACGAGCACCGGGCATTAGAGGGAAAAAACCTTCAACGACAAATCGGTCACGGAAACTACGATGAATTTTGCGATAGCAGCCGCGATTCTATTGTTGTTGGGATTACTAGCCCTAGCTTCTTACGTTGACCGGCTCTACGGGGAGATTGGGAAGTTTCTATCTCGCGAATTCCAATCCAATATTGACGCTTTTGAACAAATCATTGAGCCCAGGTTAGGTGTGAGCCGCACGCGGGCGGCACTCTCCATGGCAGTGGTCGCACAACTGACGATGGCAGCGATTGCCATGTTGGTCGGCTTCATCGTTTTTGAGGACGGTACATGGAGTGCGCAGCAGATTCTCCAAGCGATCCTCAGCCTCATACTGATCATCGTTGTGTTTAATCGATTTTTGCCGTTCGTGTTTTTCTCGCGAACGAATGGTCGTTGGCTCGTGCGTTGGGTGCCATTATTGCGAGTCGTTATTTACGCAGTTCTTCCAGTGACGCTGGTGGTCGGTTTTTTGCAATCCGTCGTGGCTCTCACGAAAGAGCACCCAGAGCATCAGGCGGAAAGCCAGTCTGAAGCGGTGGATGCGCTTATTGAAGCCGGAGAGGAAGAAGGAATTCTCGACGAAAGCAATCGTGACTTAATTCAATCCGTGGTGGAGTTTGGAGAAAAAACGGTACGGGAGGCCATGAAGCCTCGGCCAGAAATCGTTGCCGTCCCCACCGGTACCACATTAGAGCAGTTCATCGAATTGCTACGACAAAAACCCTTTTCGCGAGTGCCGGTTTTTGAGGAGACGATCCATAAGATTAGGGGAATTGTTCACGCTCAGGATGTCCTACAGGTTCCGGATACAGAAGCCCGCACACGTACCGTTGATTCCCTAATGCGCAAGGATGTTTATTTCGTTCCTGAGAGCAAGTCCGGAAGCGACCTGTTGCGCGAAATGCAGAGGAAGAATATTCGCATGGCAATCGTCGTCGATGAGTACGGAGGCGTGGCGGGCATAGTGACGATTGAAGATCTGATTGAAGAAATTGTCGGCGAGATTGGCGATGAACACGAGAAGGCCGAAGTGGTGCGGGAGAATGACCATTCCTATGTCGTGCCAGGGAACATGGACATCGACCGCCTGGACGAATTATTCGGCATGCGTCCTGAAGGCAAGGAATCAGCAACTGTTGCTGGACTAGTCAGCGAGTTGGCGGGGAGGATTCCGCGAAAGGGAGAAGTCATCGAGGAAGACGGATTACGTTTCGAGGTGATCGAGTCCACCGGACGTCGTGTGGAACGTGTTCGCATCTCAGTTGCCGAACCCAAGCAGATGAAGCTGATATAGTCGGTGTGGTTCTCTCCTTATGGCTTTCCGTTCCGGATTTGTATGTATCCTTGGCCGTCCTAATGCTGGCAAATCCACGCTGCTGAATACGCTGGTCGGCGAAAAGCTCGCCATTGTGAGTCCTAAACCACAAACGACTCGCAATCGAATCCTCGGAGTTCTTCAAGTACCTAAGCAAAAATCAAAACCAGGGGCGCAAGTCGTTCTGCTGGATACTCCTGGAGTGCACAAGCCCGATAGCTCGCTCGGCCGAAAGATGATGGGCGAGGTTCGAGCGGCGATCGAGGGATCCGATCTGATCCTGCTGATCGTCGACGCAACCGCCAAGTTTGGACATAGCGATGAGATCGTGTTGGAGATGGTGAAGCGCTCGAAAACTCCGGCATTCCTTCTGCTTAATAAGTCCGACCTTTTCCGCGGCGACAAAGCCAAACTGCTGCCAATTATTGAAGCCTATAGACAGCGGCACGAGTTCCAAGAGGTTATTCCCCTATCCGCGCGGAAGCCCGAAGGTGTCGACATACTGCTGAAGAAACTCGTCGAAGCTTTACCTAAAGGTCCGAAGTATTTTGCGGACGATCAACTGACCGATCAGCCGACGAGATTCATGGTCTCTGAGCTTATTCGTGAGAAAGTGCTGGTTGAGACCAGCGAAGAAGTTCCGTACTCAACCACCGTGATGATTGAAAGCTTTGACGAAGGACCGAAGCTTACACGTATCGAAGCCGCCATCTATTGTGAACGGGAAGGTCAGAAGGCGATCCTTATAGGCAAGGGTGGCCAGATGCTGAAGAAGATCGGTACGGCGGCGAGATTAGAGATTGAGAAGATGCTGGGGACCAAAGTGTTTTTGCAGCTTTTCGTCAAAGTGAAGTCAAATTGGCGTGAGTCACATGAATTCGTGGAGGAGCTCGATTGGCGCCGGCAGCTCGAGCGACTGGTGGGGCGCTCAGAAACTGAAGATGTAAGTTCGTCACAAACGCTGATAACATCAAGTCGGGACCGCAGGCATGAAAAATGACCACGAATTCTGAGGCTGATTCAGAGTCCAGTTTTGAACCCGATAAGCTGATTTTGAAGCTCAGCGTTCAGATGGCCGCCGACAAGGAAGCGGTCGATGCTGTCGTACAGAACATCATGGAAGTTGTCCGGGATATGCAATGCCCGGGAGACAAAGAGGCCGCGATCGAATTGGCCCTAACCGAGGCTCTCGCCAACGCAGTCGTTCACGGTGCAAAAGCGGACCCCTCCAAGATCGTCGAGTGTGATGTAGCCTGCGACGAAAATCACAGAATGCTGATTGTGGTGCGCGACCCCGGAGAAGGTTTCGATCCATCGAACATTCCCAACCCTGTGGCCAGCGAAAATCTCTATTCAAATCATGGGCGAGGAATTTACTTGATCAATCAGTTAATGGATGAAGTCAAGTATCTGAAGAACGGCACTGAGATCCGCATGATTAAGAAGTAACTGGGCTTACTCCTTAACGGCAATCCCCAGCGTTTTCATTTTGCGGTAAAGATGACTGCGCTCCAGGCCCAGAACCTCGGCGGTGCGGCTTACATTGCCGTGATTGTCATCCAGCTTTTTCAAAATGTAGTCCCGCTCATAAGCTGCCCTAGCCTGGTGCAATGTCGAGAAATCTGAATTTGGCGTACGGCGGCTGTTGTCGCGATAGACCAGCGGAGGAAGATGCTTGCGTTCGAAGCGGCTGGTAGTGGGATTCATTATGACAATGCGCTCAATTACGTTGCGCAATTCGCGGACATTCCCGGGCCATGAGTAGCGCATCAGTGTATCAATCGCATCATCTGTAATTTCCCGCAACCTGCGCCCGTAGGCGGTCGAAAATTCCTTGAGAAAATAGCGGGTCAACAGTGGGACGTCTTCCTGCCGCTCGCGCAAAGCGGGGACGGAGAAAGGGATGACGTTTAGCCGGTAGAACAAATCTTCCCTAAAATTGCCACGCGAGATTTCTTCATCAAGGTCTTTGTTCGTGGACGCGATCACGCGAACATCAACGGTGATCGGTTCATCGCTCCCGACCGGTGTAAAACGATGCTCGTCCAATGTCCGCAGGAGTTTCGATTGAGTTTTCAAACTCATGTCGCCAATTTCGTCGAGGAACAATGTGCCGCCGTGGGCTCGTTGGAACTTTCCTTCTTTATCGGCAGTAGCCGCGGCAAACGAACCCCGTCGATGTCCAAATAGTTCACTCTCGATCAGGTCTTCGGGAATGGCAGCGCAGTTTACTTCCACGAACATTTCATTCCGACGCTGACTCTGAGCATGAATGGCGTGCGCAACGAGTTCCTTGCCGGTCCCTGACTCACCGTAGATCAGCACCCGTCCGTTCGTCGGCGCCATGAGCTGGATTTGCTGACGCAGCGCCTTCATCGGAATGCTGTCCCCCGCGATCACGCTCTTTGCGGTCAGTTGTTTCTTAAGATCCCGATTCTCCTGACGCAAGCGGTTGGCATCAATCGCGTGTTTGATGAGGATCAGGGTTCGCTCGATGGATAGGGGCTTCTCAAGAAAGTCGTAAGCCCCGAGTTTGGTCGCGCGCACGGCGGTTTCGATCGTGCCGTGTCCGGAGATCATTATGACCTCAGGCGCATTTTCGAGTTCACGAATCTTGCTGAGGGTTTCGAGACCATCCATGCCAGTAAGCCAAACATCGAGCAGGATAACGTCGAAAGTTTTCTTCCGGACAGCATCCAGGCAACTCTCCCCACTTTCGGCTACTGCGGCTTTGTAGCCTTCATCTTCGAGCACACCTTTTAACGAGTGACGAATGCTGGGTTCGTCATCGACGATAAGAATGTTATGCATGTTTGGTGATCGGGCTCACGTCGACAGCTTCGGCAACGACTGGCAGTTCAATAATAAATTTCGTGCCAACAGGGTCATTCTCCTCAACGCGAATGGAACCATGATGATCTTCAATAATACGGTTCACAATCGCTAGGCCAAGCCCGGTGCCGCGTTGCTTGGTTGAGAAGTATGGCAGGAAAAGCCTTTCTTTCAACTCCTGCGAAACGCCGTGGCCCGTATCAGACACCGTAAGCTCTATGGCATCCCGGCTTGCGACCAGAGCAGTGGAAATATGTATTTCGCGAAGAACGGAGTCTTGCATTGCCTCTGCCGCATTGTCGACAAGGTTGGCCAGGGCTCTTTTCATGCCTTCGGGATCGGCCATTGCTTTAGGCAGATCGGCTGTCAAAGAGGTATACACCCTAATTCCGTCTAGGCGCCCGTCAAACATCGACAACACGTTTTCCACGATCAGGTTGATACTGGCCGGTTGAGGTTGAGCGGTGGGGAAACGAGCGAGCGTAGAGAATTCGTCGACCAGGGTACGAACTGTTTCCACGGCACCAGCAATGGTTTGAGCGCAACTGTCAATTACGCGAAGCGATGCTGCGTCTGGCGGCGTGCCCCGATCGAGATGACGATGAATTCGTTCCGCAGAAAGCGCTATCGGAGTCAGAGGATTTTTAATCTCATGTGCCACCCGGCGCGCGACTTCTCTCCATGCCGTTTGCTTTTGGGCTTTCAGCAGGTCCGATAAGTCTTCAAACACCAGAACGTAACCGAGGCGTTCCTCCTCATGGTGAAGTGTTGCAACCGTGGTGGCTACGTTGAGCCTGGAGCGCTGTACGTCGATCTCCATCTGAGTTGTGGTTGTGCCCATACGGTCCGCGCGTCGCAGTAATGGCTCAAGATCCGCAAGAATTTCTGGGCTGAAAACTTCGCTTATTCGCGCTCCGATGAGAATGGCTGGAGCGCCAGAGTCTTCCCGCATTGGATGAAAGAGCCGGAGCAGTGCCTGATTGACGTGAGTAATGCGGCGTTCGGCATTCAGCGAGAGTACGCCTGTGGGAATGCTTTCGAGAATAGTTTCAATGTGCTGGCGGCGCTGCTCTAGTGCGACATTCGCGAGTTCCAGCTTCTGGCTGGATGCTTCGATTTGCCCACGGCTCGTCTCTAACTCTTCCGCCATCCGGTTGAAGGAGCGTACCAGGTCTCCAATTTCGTCCGCGGCACTGATCTCGACTCGGTAATCGAGTCTCCCGCGCGAGATTTCTTGAGTAGCTTCCGCCAGTGCGGCCACCGGACGCGTGACCAGTTTCGAAAGAAACAGTGCCAGCCAAGTGCTCGCAAAGAGAACTAATACGGTCAGTAACAACAGTAGACCCATATAGGTTCGGCGCAGCTGACGCCGCTCGCGGCTAAGTTCAAGATAGCGCTCTTGATTGGCTTCACTCTGTCTCACAGTTTCGGAAAATGCCTTGGGCAATGGCATCGCAACCAGGATGATGCCATGGTTCCCGACCGTTGCAACGCCGATGGCGTACTCTGCTTGGTCCAAGTTAACGGGCTGAAAGGTGCCAGAAGCCAACTGGTCCTGGGGAATCTTGCTCTTCAGTGTTGCCCAGGGAACCTGAGTTCCGAAACTCGCCTCTGCGTTGCCGCTTGAGAGCGCGAACACAAACCCACTCTGCAAGGTAGGTTCATGTTTTCGAAATTCGGTGACAACTGCCCCAAAACTGTTTGCCGTGAAGGCCCGCTGTGTTTCGGGTGAGTTCGCGATCGAAACGGCTTCCGCCCTGGCGTTCTGTGCCGCATATCTCGAAAGCAACGATGTCATATGCGCCGTGTCTTGCCGCACTTCCTCTACTGGGCTTGAGAACCACTTATCAATGGAGCGGTTCATCAACACGTAGGCAAACAGGAACATGACGATCACGGGCAGAAAAGAAAGAAGAAGACTTGCGACAACCATGCGGGAGCGGAATTTTGATCCGAGAACCCCGAGTCTGCGCTCTGCGGTAAGTTTCAGAAGGTTGCGAACGAGAACAAATGTCAAAGCGACAAAGAGAAGAAAAATGACTACAAAAAGGAAATCAAAGAATAGCGTTTCCTGATTTGTCTTTGGATTCAAGGGCAAGTCGAAGGAAGTCAACGAAAGCAGCACCGCAAACGGCAAGCTAAGCCCCATCACAACCAGAATGATCAATTTCTTTCGACTGGGACTTTTTGCGGGCATGGCAGTTGAACCGGGTAGAGCCGCGTCGCCTTATGCCGCCAGGCTGAACTCGATCCAATCTTATTATAAGCAGAAGAGATACCGACTGTTGCCTGCTCAGTGGAAATGACCAACTAGCAATGCAAACTCCCGAGGGATTCCACGCTCGCTACTGTCGTGTCCGGGCAGAGTTTTCGGGGACGTTTATCGCGTAGCTGCCGCACTTAACAACTTGTCCCAAAGGGACTACTTAAGCTGCGAGAGCTCCCGGAATAGCTCTGATCGCCTGGGAATCACATTCGACACAGAGTGGCAACTTTATATTCCAATGTTTGTGGCTTCCATACAGCCAGAATTGAACATCGATAGCAATCATGACGCGACCACATTCGCGGCAGCATCCAGGGTTCTGGTTTGCGACGGAAAGATTATCGAGAGCTGTGCAAAGCTGGGGGGAAAGTTTGCCACCGTGAGTTTGTCTCACATGAACCTGATTTCTCGTAACCTGGAATATAGCTTAACTTTATCTTAGCGGTTATAACACCCGAGTCAACGGAAATTGTTTTGCTTACGGACACGGAAGGGCACGTGTTAAGCGCTGCTCCAGCTTTTTACATTCGAAGTTAGAATTGCCGAAATTACGTCACGCTTCTCTGCGAAAAAACGGATCGATGCACACTGACCTCCCGAGTCGAAGGGATGAAGCTTGATCCGCGCCTCGAGCCCACCGATTGCTCTTCAATCGGGCTAGCGAGAGGATAATCACAGCTCCGAATTGTCTTGAATTGTTACGAAAGTGTTCCACATCATCGTAGGTTCTCGTCCTAAATTCGTACTGGTTATCGCGGTTTCAGCGGCCTTCTGCGGTTTTGTGACCGTTCTTTCTTCGAATTACCGAAGGTACAGCCCTCATCATCGAACCAAAGTTACTGGTGCAGTAACGCGTCTGCGTTGACAATTTCTGTCAACGC
>JAOAPG010000315.1 GCA_025462785.1 Acidobacteriaceae bacterium | reverse complement strand
CGGCGCGTTTTTCGAGATCGACGACTGCAACGTGGCTGTCACCTCCCACAATATCTCCCATAGCGACGTACAATCTTTTCCCCGATGGCTCGATTGTGATGCCCGCGGGATCGCCGCCGGGGAGCTTAATGCTGCCCACCAATTTGGCCGTTTTTGTATCGACAATGTCGATGGAAGCATCCGTAGATCCGTGCTCGCCGCTGCCACCAAAGTCTTCGAATACTTCGACGCCGGCATAAAACAGATGGGCGGCAGGATCGTATGCCGCATTATCAGCTCCCCTGTTCGGATCGCCATATCCAGACAATTGGACCGTCTTGATGACCTCGTAAGTAGCCCCACTAATGGCTACCACAGTGCTATCTGCGAGGGTCACCCAGACTTCGTTGGTCTCGGGAAGATAAAACGGCTTCTTGGGCATAGCTGAAAGCCCTTTGGTCTCATGGATCACCTTGCCTGCTCGCAGGTCCACAGTGATAAGGCTCTTTGCGGCTTCCCCAGAGATAAAGAGTCGCTGGCGTTTTACATCTGCCGCGAGATGGTCCATGTAGCCATCCCCTGGCAATGGGATGGTCTCAACCAGCCCCAGAATGCCTGCCATATGCATCATCGGCAGCTGCTGACCCGTGGACTGCTGAGCCTGTGCTTGCGAAGCGACCACGGTCAACAAAGTCACGACAATCGCGAAACTCATCTTCATTTGTGTTCCTTAAGCGGCATTTCGACTTTCACTTCGCACCGACAATGTTCTCTGGGATTCAATGACACGTGCCTTTTGGGGACCGCTCTGGGCTATGGGGAAACTGCCTCCACGGCTGGTTCAGAACTAAACTCATTCTCTAGCTTTGCAATCACAATGGTTGCGACTCCGTTCCCAATAACATTGGCGAGGGCTCGCGCCATCGATAGGAAACTGTCGACGGCAAATAAAAGCGCAAGCCCTTCTAGCGGCAGGATGCCCGATGCGCCGACCGTCGTGGCTAGCACTATAAAAGCAGCTCCAGTCACACCGGCGGCTCCCTTCGAAGTCACTAGCATGATGGCCACCAGAGCTAAGAGGCGACTGAAGCTGAGCGGAACGTGATAGACCTGGGCGATAAAAATGGTACTGATTGGTAACGATACGGCTAAGCCGCCCAGATTGAATGCGTATCCTGTTGGCAAGACCAAATCGACCACAGAACGAGAAACTCCGAATTGCTCCAGCTTTTGCATGAGCTGAGGCAGAACACTTTCAGATGAAGACGTGCCAATAACTAAGAGAATCTCACCACGAATGTATTTAATTAGGCGGAGTAAGCTAAAGCCAAAGAAATAAGCTATGAACCCCAAAACAACGAAGACGTAAAAGGCTTCTGCCACGTATGTGACGAAGACAAGCTTAGACAACGCCAAGAGGGCACTGGTGCCAAACTTCCCGACGGTGAACGCCATCGCCCCAAAGGCTCCTATAGGGGCAATTCGCATGACGATTCTTATGATTCCGAAAAATACCATCATGACGCTGTCTAAACCACGAACAACGGAATGACCGCGGCTCCCCATCCCAATTAGGGTAATGCCGACTAATAACGCGACGACCACGACCTGGAGCAAATCACCCTTCACGAAAGCCCCCAGGAAGTTGTCAGGGACAGTGCCCATTACGAACTCGAGAAATGAAAACTCCTTACCCTTGAGGGCATAGGCAGCGTAATCCCCTGAAGCAGACCCCGATGAGAGAGCGTTGACGCCAGCTCCAGGTTTGAAGATTGCGACAGACGCTAGGCCAATCCCCAGAGCAACTGTCGTCACTAGTTCAAAATAGATGAGAGCTTTGAGCCCGATTCGCCCTACCTTGCGGATGTCACCGATATGGGCAACTCCGGTTGAAACGCAGAGAAATACAATGGGAGCAATCGCCATGCGGATGAGCTTGATGAAGAGATCGCCAAGCGGCTTCATGGCTAAGGCAAGCTTGGGATCGAGTTTGCCCAGCACTACGGCAGCAACGATAGCCAACAATACTTGAAGCGTAATATTGTTTCGTAGCTGGCGCTTGTTGGTCCGGGACATCTCGCGCATTGCGTTTCCCCCAGGTTTTCCTGTCGATGTGTGGTCCCTAACTATCGGAAAGTGTCTTTAGCAGACGGAACAGTTCTTTTTTTGATTCGAATCCGATTCCGGGAATATCCGGCAACGCAATGCAGCTATTTTCAACCGGAGTGTTATCCGCGAATCCACCGAACGGTTGAAAGATACCAGGATACGATTCGTTGCCCCCCAGTCCCAGGCCGGCGGCTATATTTAGCGATAACTGGTGGCCACCGTGTGGAATGCAACGGCTCGCAGACCACCCGTAATCTTTCAACATGTCCAATATCCGCAGATATTCAACCAGGCCGTAGCTAAGTGCACAATCAAACTGGAGGACATCGCGATCGGACCGCATGCCTGCGTACCGGATCAGATTGCGTGCGTCCTGGACCGAAAAGAGATTTTCGCCCGTTGCCATGGGACCTTGATAATGGTCAGCAAGCTTTGCTTGCAACTCATAATCAAGCGGATCCCCGGCTTCCTCGTACCACCGCAGGTGGTATGGTTCAAGAGCGTGCGCGTAAGCAATCGCGGTCTCGAGATCAAAACGCCCGTTCGCGTCCACTGCCAACTGTTCGCCGCTCTTTAAGATTTTCAGCACAGTTTCGATCCGCTTTAGATCTTCCGCTAGCGGAGCTCCGCCAATTTTGATCTTCACTACGGAGTAACCAAGGTCGAGATAGCTTTGCATCTCCTGCTGTAAGCCTGACAAACCTTTCTCCGGGTAGTAGTAACCGCCGGCGGCATAGACGAAGACCTTTGTGTCAGCGACGCCACCCCTAAAACGATCCGCGAGCAGACGATAAAGTGGCACGCCGGCGATTTTCGCCACTGCGTCCCATATCGCCATATCGAGGACACCAACTGCCACCGACCTTTCACCGTGTCCCCCTGGTTTCTCATTCCGCATAACAACGTTCCAAACCTTGAACGGATCGAAATTATCGCTCGTGTCATCGATCAGACTATGGGGGTCTGCAGCTAGCAGTCGCGGTATAAAGCGGTCGCGCAAGAGACCACTCGGTGCGTATCGACCGTTAGAATTGAAGCCGAAACCGACAACGCGTTTGCCATCGCGCAATACATCTGTGATGACCGCCAGGGCGCTCACTGTCATCTGACTGAAGTCGATGTAAGCATTGCGAATGTCCGATTTGATGGGGACAGCGATTTCGCGAATATCGATAATCTTCATTGGCTCACTTCGCTCTCTCGCAACGCATCGCGATTAAGAGTGAGCCCGAGACCCGGAGCGTCCGGTATCGTCAACATTCCGTTTACCGGCTCTGGAGGATTTACGAAAAGCATTTCACCAACCTGAACCATGCCTAAGTGCCATTCCACAATCCAGCCGTTCATGAGGCCGGCAAAAGTGTGCATGTTGAAAAGGGGCCATCCCCCGCCGTTCGCGATCGGCAGGTTGTAAATCTGGGCTAAGTGGCCGGCCTTGCGCGCTTCAGTGTAGCCACCGCAAAAACAACAATTCGGCTGCAAAATGTCTACCGCCTGCTTTTCTACCAGCTCGCGAAGACGCCAGCGATGGCCCTCCATTTGCCCCGCAGCAATCGGTATTTTCGTATGTGCGCGCAGGTCGGCGAGCGCTCGGGCATCATTTTGATGCAAGGGCTCCTCAAACCATGTGATGTTGCAATCTTCGATCGCACGGCAAAGGAGTTTGGCCTGTACTGGGTTGAACAGATAATTGGCGTCGATCATGAGGTCGACGTCACACCCCACAGCATCGCGAACGGCGCGAACGCGAATGGCATCCTCACGCCAACCTTTCTTGTCCACCCCAACGATGAGTTTCATTGCGGAGAAGCCCTTCGCGACTTGCAGTTTTGCGGCTTCGGCCAACTGTTCGCGATCGTATTGAGGAAACCCAAAGGTCACATACGCCGGTATTGTGGTTCTGGCATTTCCAAGCAGGCCTGCAACTGATCTGCTTGTCGCCTTGCCTTGAATGTCCCAGAGCGCGATGTCGAGGCATGATAGCGCGCTCGAAATGACTCCGGTCATGGCTCGAGGGTTTAGCTTAGACAATATCCTCTGGTGGATGGCTTCGGTATCCCGCACGTCCATATCGCACACTTCCGGCAATATGTACGATTTCAACGCCACAACAACGGAGCGAGCCAGAAAATGACCGGTGATCGCCAGACCGGAGAGGCCGTCGTCGGTTTCAACCTCACAAAAGACAAATTCCTTTTGCTCTTCACGGCCATATCCGTGGACCTTTCGCTGAAGCAATGGGACGGTGATAGCCAAAGTATGTACGCTCGCGCGTATGTCTCTAATCTTCACTCTTTCTCCTTGTTGTTATTCGTACTGTGTAGACCAGGTTCCGAAAGTTCGGGACTTGGTTCTTCCGCTCTTTCGAGCAATCTCGCTTTCCCGGCCAGAACGTGGTCAGCCATTGTGCGTTCTGACAAATCAGAGTTGTGGTCGCGCAGCGCTTCGACAATTCGCGCATGTTCTTGGTTTGACACAACCATTGACTCATGCTCGACGAGGCCGCGCCGGCGGAAAAGATGAAGCTCTTTGCTCAGAGCGCTGTAGAGCTCAGCGACACGCTTGTTGCCTGACAACTCTACGAGGCGAGCATGGAAATCTACGTTCAATGGGTAGTACGCATCTATGTCCTTAGCTTCCTGCATTTCGGCCACCCTGGCACGAAGTTCGGCGACGTCTCGGAAACTGATGCGGTTTGCAGCTAGCCGGCCCGCGAGGCCAAACAGATGAGCGCGCACGTCATAAATCTCTGCGGCTTGAGCCACACTCATTTCCCGCACGTACACACCGCGATTCATGACGACCCTGACCAAATTGCTTTTTTCCAGACTCCGACAGGCCTCCCGTATCGGTCCTCGGCTAATACTTAGCATCTCGGCCAGCGCACTCTCGTTAATGCGATCACCTGCTTGTAATTCTCCCCGGATGATCATCCGCTCCAGCTCTTCGGCGACCAGCGATGCGAGGGTTTCTGCTCGCCGACTTTTTAGCTGTACCAGCAAATCTCTATTTTTCATCTCGCGAATCTCCCTAGGTCCATCCAAATATAGCTTCTCATCGGTAAGTTTTCGCACTTTGTGTTGCCCGCAATGCAGGCGTCGAAACTGGGGGCTCGCGCAGGTGTGTTGCCTGCTCAAAACCGAAGGCGAGTTTGATCAATTCGGGCTCGGCCCACGCGCGGCCGAGAAACTCTATCCCCACCGGCACCCCGATCGGAGCAGATGTCGTCGGCCGAGAAAAGCCAGCCGGCACTTCGATGGCCGGGAAGCCCGCCAGAGCAGCGATAACCCCGTTGCGATCTTTCTGTAACGTTGCCCCAATGGGAAGGACCAAACATTTTTGGTGGGGATACACCAGGGCATCCAGATGATTTTTTGCCATGAGGTTGGCCACTTCTATCCTGATTTCGTCCATTCTCATGCGGCGATCTTTGTAGTCCGCCGAATTGGGGCCATCTTCATAACTCTCAGCCGTAGCGAAGAATTTCTCCAGTGTCGGCTTGTGGTACTGGCCGGAAGCAATAATTTCCGCCAGCGAATGTACGGGTACGCGCGAACCCTGCTGCTGTAAATAGTGGTTTAGGGCCGACTTGAACTCCGGCTCGTTCAGGCGAAATTTCGCGTTCAACGTGTCCGTGTCGAGGGCCGCATCGTCGAGGCGGACAATGACTGCGCCTTGAGCCTTTAGCGCGTCAATAGCTTTGGCCATGACCTCGTTCACTTCTTCGTATTCCGCACCGCTACCAAATAGATTTGTAAGCACGCCAAGGCGCGCTCCCTTCAATCCATTTTGAAGAAACGCCGTGTAGGTTTTTGGAATATTGCCGACATTTAGTGAAGTCACAGGGTCATTCGGATCGTACCCGACCATTACGTCCAACAGTCTCGCGGTGTCGGCCACATTGCGAGTCATGGGGCCAATGGTGTCCTGGGTAAAAGACACGGGTACAATCCCGTCCCGACTGATGAGGCCGCGGGTTGGGCGGAGGCCTACCAAGCTATTCGCAGAAGAAGGAGAACGGATGGAGCCGCCGGTATCTGATCCAGTACCTGCAGCGGCGAAGTTCGCTGCGACGGCAGCGCCCGTTCCGCCGGAGGAGCCGCCCGGTGTTCTGGTGAGGTCATACGGATTTTTCACCTGTCCGCCGAGCGAACTTACGGAGATGCCGCCGCTAGCGAATTCCTGCAAGTTGGCTTTGCCAAGAATGAGCGCACCGGCCTCGCGAAGCCGTTTGACAGCAAAGGCGTCCTTTTCAGGCTGCGCACCTTTAAGGGTGAGGGCGCCTGCGGTTGTGGGCATGTCCGCAGTGTCAAAGTTGTCTTTAAGAACAATCGGGATGCAGCCCAGCGGCTTTAATTTCTGGGTGCGCCGAAACTCCTGATCGAAAGCATCGGCCTGCTCAAGACTCTTCGGGTTGATGTACAGCATGGAATCGAGGGCGGGACCTTGCTGGTCGTAAGCGTCAATGCGGTCTAGATATTGCTGGACCAGATCGTGGCAGGTCAGGGTACCCGCTTGCATCGCTTTGTGAATGTCCGCGATAGAAGTTTCCATCAAATGGAAGGAGCGATCAGCCGCCCCATCAGCGCGGGGTATAAACAAAAGAACAAATAGCACTGCAATTTTCTTTACGTGCATGAATTCTAGTTTGCTTCTAAAGACCGAGTGAGTTCCGCCTCAACACGGATCGGAAATAGCTTCTGCTTAAAATTCGCGTAGCTCGCCGCAAGGAGAGCTCAATGCGATACATAAAAAATAGCGAGGTTGACGTGACGATAAATGTTTCCCCCAAAATTCAGTTGACAGCAGAGGCGGCACAAGACCGCCTCCGGCGTCACATTGATTTTTCTAGCGCCCATAAATGAGCACGCGAAACGTTCCGGGAACCGCCGCTCGTTCCGGTTTAGGATGCTTCTTGGTTGGAGCACCAGGCGCACCGAAATCAGAGGTCACCAGAAAGAGGTTATGCGTCTTTGGATCGATATTCATGGTTTTGGCGCCATACTCGGTCGTGAGGGTTTCGACTTCCGAGAGCTTGTCCGGGGAGTCTTCATGAAAAATGTGAAGCTTCCCCACGCGGGTGGAGACAAACAACAGCCCTGTTTCAGGGTCGAAGACATTGGCGTCCACCCCGGAACTGATGGGCAACGACTGGAGGACCTTGCCACTGTCCGCGTCAATGAAGTCCAAGAACTGCGGCCCGCGGCCGCTCGAAAACAGCCGCCGGTGCTCACGGTCCATGTCAATGGCCACCGGTGTTCCGGCAG
>JAOAPG010000313.1 GCA_025462785.1 Acidobacteriaceae bacterium | reverse complement strand
AAAGTTCCGGTCCCAGCATTCACTGCCGCATGGAAAGGCGGCAAGTAAACTTCACGTAACAACTGCTCGGAGATATCAACAGTGTTGTAATCGCGCCCGCCTTCGACTGCTCCATAGGCGGCATAATGTTTTGTACACGCAACCATGCTGTCAGGATTGGCCATATTATCGCCTTGAAATCCCCGCACCTGAGCCGCAGCCATCATGGAACCGAGATAAGGATCTTCGCCCGCTCCTTCCACGATGCGCCCCCAACGCGGATCGCGAGAAATATCGACCATGGGAGCGAATGCCCATTTCACGCCTGAAGCCGTTGCTTCCTTGGCGGCCACTCGTTGAGCCTCTTCGACAAGTTGCGGATCGAAGCTGCTTGCGCTTGCGATCGGAAGCGGGAAAGTGGTGCGAAACCCGTGAATTACGTCATAGCCAATGATGAGAGGGATCTTTAATCGCGATTGTTCAACCGCGATCTTCTGCACAGCATTCGTTTCTTCGGCGCCCACCACATTCAGAAGAGAACCGACCTTGCTCTGTTTGACGAGTTCCGCGAGCCGCGGCGTACTGTGATTGGATTGCCCACTGTATTGCACAAGCTGCCCGACCTTCTCCTCTATCGTCATCTGCCGCAAGAGCGAATCGATGCGCCGCTCCGTTAGATCGTCGACGAACCGCTGCGAAGCTGCGAACGCAACAGAGCAAATTAAAAAGAGAAATATCGCAGAGACTTTCCGGGCAACAAGCATTCAATCCTCCACAATTGATTCAGAGAAATGATCATCAACTGATACAAAGACCTGCGTCAAGGATTACGAGATTGTGATTTTGAGGCTTGTAGAGTTTGGAAGCGCGAGAGCAGCCCATCCGGAGCCTGGCATGCTCCCGCTCGCGCACCCAATCACTGTCACTTTGGCAACTCCATTAAGAAGCCTGTTCCCTGGCCTGCTTGCACGCTCGGCAGTGTCCCATTCCACCTGTCTATATAGGCACGTTGGTTTTCCAGACGGCGTAATTCCAGCAATTGCGGAGTAATAGAAGTCTGCCGAATCCGGTTCGCGTCTGCCTCGCCTTGCGCAGCTGTCACAGCAGACTTCGCGTCACCCTGTGCCTCCGCGATTTTCTTGGCCGCTTCCGCCTGGGTCGTGGCCAGTTCATTCGTGGCACGCTCCGCTTCCTGGATGGCCTGGGCTTTCGCAGTGATTGCAGTCGCAATCACCGATGGCACACGCGGAGCCCCGATGAAGCCGAATTGTTGAACGCCTACGCCGACTTTGCTAATTTTCTCCTGAATCTGCAGCTCAACCTGGGGCAAGAACTGCGCCTTTTTCCCCTGTAAATATCTTCTACGTTGTAAGTCGACGCAACTTCATTCAATGAGTTGCGCACAATGTCCCGCAGAATTCCGTGCGTAAAATATTCAAGATTGTTGACCCGATACTTTACATAGAATTCTGGTACTTTCGTCGGCTCAATCGCATACGACAGTGAGACGTCAGCGAAAATTTCCATCCCTTCTTTGACTATTGAGGCCCATCTCTTCGTTCATTGGATGTCCCTGGCTGGTATCGCGAGTCCACTTCACGGTTTGCACGAACGTAGGAAAAACCTGCGTCGTGAGCGGGCTATAGATCACCCAGCCAGTTCGAATCGGAATCTGAATCTGGCAGGAAGTCAACGTGGCCATCACAGTAGTACACGAAAAACTGAAATCTTCGATCAATTCGGATGCAATCTGACCTCAAGATCTGCTTTGCGTCTGGTAGCGATAGCAATCGCTACCATTCTCGTGATCTAGTTTGTCGGCAGCTTTCTATTCAGTGCCATTCGTATCGAGGCGGGATACACAGGCATTGAGGGGAGCGGTACAAATGCTCGCAGCTTGCCTTCTACTTACGTCCATGTAGATGCCGACGCTTTGATCCCGGATTCATAAGTCAAACACGAAGCTGCATGCACTCCGGGAAGAAGGAAATAGTCTCTCCGGCACTGAAGTGAATGTACTTCTGTGTCTAGTTCCTGGCAAAGAATAGCTGTTCAAATACAACCTTAGATTGTGAGCTGGATCAAAAGGCAGCTACTTTCATGGTCCACCTGGGATATTTTCCATTTTTCACCCGAACAGGGGCTTCGGTACCCAAACGAATCCGGAGCAACAACATTTCGCTCGAACTCGCGTTTGTATACTCAAGACACATTGATGACCAAATTCTACGAAGAGTCAGGCCTCCTTACTCCGCGCAACCCGCAGCTGAAAAGCACTACCGGGAAAGCGAAGGATGACAGGACAAGAGGAAACAGAATGCATATTCCCCGTTCCATCCGTTCGATTGCAGTCGCACTCGTTCTCGCACTGATGCCGGCATTGCTAGTGCTCGCCACACCAGCGCCATCGTTCGCTGGAGTTTTCGTTTCCGTCAACATTGCGCCTCCGGCGCTGCCGGTTTACACCCAGCCCCTTTGTCCCGGCGAAGGTTACATCTGGACGCCCGGTTATTGGGCATACGGAGACGACGGCTATTACTGGGTCCCGGGCACATGGGTCATGGCGCCCCAAGTTGGCTTTCTCTGGACACCCGGTTATTGGGGATGGGGCGATGACGCCTACATCTGGCATGCCGGCTATTGGGGTCCCCACGTCGGATTCTACGGTGGAGTGAATTACGGTTTTGGATACATAGGTCACGGCTACGAAGGCGGATATTGGGATCATGATCGCTTCGCCTATAACCGCACGGTGAACAACGTGAACATCACAAACGTGCATGTGTACAACAAAACGGTTATCAACAACGTGACGGTAAACCGCGTGAGCTATAACGGTGGAAGGGGCGGAATATCGGAGCGCCCACGCCCCGAAGAAGAAAGAGCCGCTCACGAACGCCACATCGAACGCACCGCGATGCAGGATCAGCATGAACGCGGGGCCAGCAGCAACCGCGCACTACTTGCATCGGTAAACCACGGACGCCCAGCGATCGCCGCAACTGCGAGACCCGGACAGTTTAACAATCGCAACGTGGTACCCGCTCGAGCAGCGGGTGCGCCTTATCATCCTGCCGACAATCGAGTTTCAGCAACCCGGGGGAACAACTCCGTTCCGCGGCCGGGAAATAGAGCGGACTACAACAGTCCCCGCCAGCAAAATATGTCGCGCAACAATTCTCCGTCTCGCAACAACGTTCCTCGTCCGCAGAATAACGTGACCAGGGAGAGCGCTCCGCGTGAGAGGGCACCACAGCGAGAAAACACTTCCCGAATGCAAAGTTCACCGCGTCCTGCCTACGAGCCTCGT
>JAOAPG010000310.1 GCA_025462785.1 Acidobacteriaceae bacterium | reverse complement strand
GGAGATTGTCCAAGTGTTGCGACGGGCCACTGCTCGTCATGTCGCCATTGTGATACGGAAACCGTACAACCGAATCCATGTTTGCAACGTAAACCCATTGCGGATCTGGTCCGGGTGGATAGAACGCGATGCCAAAGGGAATGTTAAGTCCGGTGGCGAAAACCTTTACTTGCTCCGGTTTCCCGTCGGGGGTGATTCCGCGAAAGACTTTGATTTCACCGCCATTGGTTTCAGCGAGGAAGATATCGCCGTTCGGAGCGGTGCGCATTAAACGCGGATTGTTGAGTCCGGTTGCGTACAACTCTACTTTGAAACCTTCCGGCGCCGTTGGCCAGGCATTCTCAGGGCGAGCAACGATTTTAGGACCGTTGGTAGCCGAATCGGTTGCGAATGGCTCCGGCAGATCCTTCAACGTGATGTGGCGAACAGTGCCGGGCTTTTCGAAGCGGTAGTCGGTAAAGGGCGGTGTTGGTGGCGGAGCGTTCGACTTTGCTACTGAAGCGGGAGCAGCAGAACTAGGCGCCGGAGCGCTCACAGGCTGCGCACTATTCAGCGACTTGATGTAAGTGACCACCTGCCACCGTTGTTGTTCCGGCAGGCCTGCCCACGATGGCATTCCATTATCTACGTCGCCTTTGGTGATGTACCAAAAGATCGCGCCGTCAGGGGCCGTCTGTGCCGGGCCGTGAACGAGTGGTGGCACGTTGCCCGTGCCTTGGCCGGTAGCTCCGTGGCAAAGAGCACAGGTTCGCGCGTATACCTGTTTTCCATCTTGGGCAGCTTGCTCTTGTCCGGCGTAAGGGTTCTTCGTTTCTTGAGCTGCAGCTGGCGCATTGTGGAAACTCTGGGCTTGCAAAAGAACGAAACTGGAACTAGCAACCACAGCCGCTGCGAGTAGTGAGAAGGAGGAGGGCTTCAATCGCATGGCTTAATACTATATCTACGTTATATGATATGACAATTGTGAATTTTTTCCCGGGTCTGCGCTTCCCAAAAGACTTGCTGGGATTTTCAAGGAGAATGAGTCACTTATGAGACAACTGGTTACGTCGTTGGGGTTAACTCTATGTATCGGAATGTCTTCGCTCGCGCTGGCTCAGACTACCGGCGATCGCATAGACCTGTACTTCGGCGATTGGCATAATTCCAAATCTCGCACCACCCATGGTTCGCTTGAAGAGCAAGATATCTTCACCCGGGGCGATGCTATGAATCCAACGCAGAAAGGCGCGGTTCTCCGAGACGTCAACTCTTACACCCGCGCCACGCTGGCTCCACGCGCCTCGACGAAAGCGACGCGGCTCGACGGTCAGCAAGAGATTTATTTCGTCGACTCCGGTCACGGCACGGTCACTGCCGGAGGACGAAGCGCCGACCTCTTTCGCAATATTGCCGTCCTGATGCCAGCGAATCTGGAGTTCACGATAAAAAACACGGGAGACCAGCCGCTAACCATGTACATGATCAACGAACCAACGCCTGCCGGCTTTCGGCCGAATGCGAACATGTTGGTGCGTGATGAAAACAAACTTCCCATCTCATCAAGCAATGGCATGTGGTCTCACATTGTGAAGACGGTCTTCACCACCGCGGATGGATTAGGAACACTACAGACCGTTTTGACAGTCGCGCTCGATCCACTCACCATTGGAAAGCCGCACCCCATTCCGGGAGAGGATAGCAATGAAATCGAAGAAGTTTGGACTGCTCTGGACGGAACTAGCCTAGCTTTCGTTGGCAATCAATTGCGGAAGCAAACCCCGGGAATGGCGCTTTATCACATTCCCGACAACAAGACGCCTCACACGAATATCAATCAGAACGAAGACACTCAAGTTAGATTTCTTTATTTCGCGCGCTACCGAGCCCACGACCTGCGACCCTAAACACAGGATCTACTTAAGGCTGTACGGGAACGAACTGCAGGCAAACCGGAGTGTCCACCGTGATCTCCTTGCCGGTTTTCGTGAGTCGCCCAGTAGAGTTGTCAATTTTGAATTCGACGATGTTGTTGCTTACTTCGTTGGCAGCCAACAAGTATGCGCCAGTCGGATCAATCTTGAAATTTCGTGGCATAACACCGCCCGTAGGTGTTTGTTCCACGAGAGATAGCGTGCCGTTCGCCGGATCAATCGCAAACACGCCGATCGTTTCAGGGCCTCGTACAAATTCGCTGACGGTCCGCCGGTTTGATTCGTACAGGAATTTCCCGTTGGGGTGAATCTCGATCTCCGCGCTGTGATTCTCGCCGAAAAAATCGTGCGGGATGGTTTGCGCGCGCTGGATTCCGGTTAGAGTTCCCCGTGAGGAATCAAAAGCGAAGACGTCAACGATTCCATTCATCTCGCTAAGTTGGTATCCGAATTTCCCCGCTTGATCGAAGGTAAAGTGACGCGGGCCACCGCCGGGATATACGGTCGCAAACGGAGGGTCGGGCGGCGAAAGCTTTCCCGTCTGTGCATCAAAACGAAAAACAAGCACCTTATCTATCCCAAGATCCGAGACGATAGCGTAGCGATTGTCTGGCGAAACTACGATGGAATGCGTGTGCGCCTCGGTTTGAATGGACGGATTCACGCTGTGTCCAACGTCCTGAATGAAAGCCGTCAGCTTGCCCAGCGAACCATCTTCTTTCACTCGCGCAACCGTGACACTCCCGCTGCCGAAGTTGGCCATCATCACGTATTTGCCGGTCTTATCCATCGAGATGAAGCACGTGCTGGTGCCACTGGCGGGAACAGTATTTAAAAGGCGCAGCTTGCCGGTTGCGGGATCAATTGCAAAAGCGCTCACATAAGACGAATGATCGAGCGGTGGTCCCACCGAAGTGGGGTCTTCGCTAACGGCATATAGAAATTTGTGGTTCGGAGAGATAGTAAGGAATGAAGGATTAATCGTCTCAGTTGCCAGTTCGGGCTCACCGAGCTCGCCCGTCGCAGCATGGAAGCGGCTTACATAAATTCCTTTGCTGTGACTTTCTCCCAGCCCGTAAGGCTTGCTGTGGTGCACATACTTGAACCCGGTGTAGGTGCCGATGTACATGAAGAAGTCATTGCCCTGAGCCGGAGCAGTCTGGCCGACGGCGATAACAGCGAGCCCTAAAGCAATAACGAAGCAGAACGCGTATCGGATACGTCTCATGAAGTCCTTAATCTCCTTAATGCGAGCAAGCAGTCAAAGCATTTACCGGGTCTACGTTCAGCAGTGCGGGATCTATTTGTGCGCGGGCACAAACGTGATGCACACTGGCACATCGATCTTCAATATGGTGTTGGCTGGCGTGAGGCGTCCGGTGTCGCTGTTCACGTGGAAAAGCACAACGTTGCCGGTCAGCTCATTTGCCGCAAATAAATACGAGCCCGTCGGATCGATTGCGAAAAAGCGCGGCATAGTGCCTCCGGGGGCTACCTGCTCGACCTCGGTCAAGGTACCTTTCTCTGGATCGATCGAGAACACGCCGATGCTATCCGGCCCCCATAAATTGGCGCCACGAAAACGCCGATTGGATTCATACAGAAATTTCCCGTTCGGATGAATCTCGATTTCG
Source organism: Acidobacteriaceae bacterium (assembly GCA_025462785.1). Taxonomy (GTDB): domain Bacteria; phylum Acidobacteriota; class Terriglobia; order Terriglobales; family Acidobacteriaceae; genus JAOAPG01. The sequence goes on along the minus strand of JAOAPG010000310.1, from coordinate 3,418 downwards.
GCGCTGTCGTTGGATCCGATAAAGTCGGGTGCCAGCGATTTCGCATCCTGCACCTTGCTAAGAGTGCCATTCGACGGATCCCACGCGAAAACGGTTACAAAGCCGCTCATTTCCTTAAGCGAGTATCCGAACTTACCAGCCGAATCGAACACGAAATGACGTGGACCGCCGCCGGGCTCCACCCCGACGAACGGTGCGGACTCCGGCGATAGCGATCCGGTCGAGGCGTCGAATCGATAAACGAACACCTTATCGACTCCAAGATCAGAAACGATGGCGTATCGATTGTCAGGAGAAACGTCAATCGAATGCGGGTGAGGTTGCGACTGGAAAGACGGATCTTTACCTCGGCCCATGTGTTTCACGAACGCGGTTTGTTCACCGAGAGAACCGTCATCATTGATCCGCAATACCGAAACGCTGCTGCTACCGAAATTTGCCATTAAGACGTAGCGGCCGGTCTTGTCGATGGACAGGTAACAGGTACTCGTCCCGCCCGTCGGCAATGTGTTCAGGAGACGGAGTTTGCCGTTTGCAGGATCAATTTCGAAGGCGCTCACGTACGACGCGTGATCAAAGTTCGGGCCCAGGGATTGAGGGTCTTCCGTAACTGCATATAGGAATTGCTGGTTTGGATGAACAGCAAGGAACGCAGGATTGATAAGTTCCGCAGCAAGTTCCGGCTTGCTCAGCGCGCCAGTCGCCGGCTGGAAACGGCTGACATAGATTCCTTTGCTATGACTTTCTCCCGCAGGAAGCCCTTCCTTCATGTAGGTGAAGCCGGTGTAAGTGCCGAAATAAACGAAGTACTCACCTCTCGGTGCGGGCGAGCTCCACGCAAACGGGAGCGAGAGCGTAATGAAAAATGCGAGCAAGGAAAAATGACGGATTAGTTTCATAATTTGATTTTTATCTGAATGGTCTTTGTTGTTACCCGTTTGCAGAACCATGGTGATAGTGAATTACTGATGTGCAGGAACAACTGCATGGGTCCAGTTATCACCTTCCGGGAAGCGGGCAAAGTAAAGAAATTTTACCGGCGTATCGCCGTAATTGATGTTGGAGTGAATGGTTGCCGAATCCGGAGGTAGCATGTAAGCCATTCCCGGCTTTTGAATGCGCAGTTCAGTTCCCATGAGTATCAGACTGGTTCCGTCAATGGCTGCCCATACCTCTTCTTGTCCTGCCTTATGGGGATGCGGCTCGCCCATCGTGAGCGGGTTGATAGCTACAGTGATGACACTCTGCTCCGTCGCAAGTCCGTCGGCTGGGGAGAATAACTCTCGGACGACATGCGCCCAGTGCCCTGACGCGCCACCGACAATATAGGGATCTCCCCCAGCAGGAGTTCTCACGCGCGCAAGTTCTTCGTCTTTCACCAACATCTTTTCTTTCGGTTGAAAACCGGGTGGAGTCGGCTCATTAATGACATACATAGTCAGAGGCTCATCCCCAGTAGACTTCATCACGAACTCAAGTCCAGCGGGCATGAGAACGGCAATGTCTTTGTGCAGTTTTGCTGTATCGCCGCCCGCTGCGATCTCTCCCTGGCCACCGAGAAGGTAATAGACCTCCTGCTGACCATCGAGCTTCGACGCAGTCGTCGAAGCACCCGGAGCTAATCGACCATAAGCGAAAAAATTCGCGGCGCGAAGCACAGCGCTCTTTTGCGAAGGAGCAAAGTTATCCCCGCGCACCAGGATATCGCGTAGCACCAGGGAGCCGTGCTCGAAACGAGGCAGCGAACCTTGCCAATCGCTGATAAATAAATCGATGCGCCGGTCTTGCGGCTCTCTCTCTTTGGCATACTTTACGAATTCTGGGCCGGGATACGAATTGATTCCGTTGATGGCGTTTTTCGTGCCACTCGAAGGCGGGGCCGCTTGCGCAAGTGCTAGGGAGGGCACGGCCAAGACCAAAGCGGACACGGCCAAGGAAGCGATCTTTGCGCGGTGCATCATAGGGGCTCCTGTTCTGGTCTTTGTCTACGGCATCTACGGTCTGGGTTGGTGCGGATGATATCGACCGAAGTAAAGAAACTTTACTTGGGAGTCTTCGTTATGATTGATGTTGGTGTGAGGAGTCTTGTTATCGGGAATGTGGTAAAAAGACATACCGGGAGTTTGCCGCCGGAGCTGATTGCCCACGAACGCTAGACTGGTTCCGTCGAGGGCCGTCCACACTTCCTCAATATCGTCATGATCCACGACGTGCGGTTTTCCGATAGTGAGCGGGTCAAGCGTTACGGTGAGGACACTCTGCAACGTACCCAAGCCGTCCGCAGTGACAAAGACTGTCTTCACGATGTGAGACCAAAGACCATCACTCGACGTAATGGGAATCGTATTCTCATCGCGCACCAGCATGTTCGCATTCGGTCGAAAGGCAGGAGGTGTAGGCTCGCTGATCACGTACATCGTGAGCGGCTGGTCGCCCGTATTCTTTATGGTGAACTCTAAATTCGCCGGCATCAGAACTGCGATATTGCGAAACAAGTCGGCGGTTTGTCCCGCCGCTGTGGCGGTACCGCGACCGGACTCGATGAAGTAAATCTCTTGTTGCCCCTCGAGCTTCGTGGCTTTAGTCGAAGCACGGGGCGACAGAGTGGCGTAGCTGTAAGAATTGATGAAACGGAGAACCGCACCCTTTTGCGAAGGATTCTGTGGGTCGCCGTGGGTGAAAATATCGCGCTCTTCGAGCGAACCATGGGTCGTGCGCGGCTTCGAATTGTGCCAATCGCTGAAGTAGAGATCGATGCGTTCGCCCGTGGTCTGTGCCAACGCAAGCGGCGACAGCAGAGCGCACAAAGCAAGTGATGCGAGAATTCTTCTCACCATCAAACTTTCTCCTTGTTCCACAACTTCACAGGAAATCGCTATCCGCTCGATGGACAATTAAGACTCTCCAAGAAACGTGCAAAGATATTATCATAATGTTAAAGTAGTTTTTCCTTTCGGACCTGCGCACTGCGTGCCGAGGGTTCCGGAATAGATTTCTAAATATCAGCTGTAGAAAATCGAGGGGAGTCACAGAATGAAACTGATTCGATTTGGTGAGCCCGGCCAAGAGAAGCCTGGCGTACTGCTTAAAGACGGCACTCGCGTCGATGCCTCCGCTATCGGCTCGGACTATAACGAGGCATTTTTCGGCAATAGCGGCTTGTCGGAACTCAACACGTGGCTAAGCAAGGCAGCTTCGTCCGCACCCCGGATTGCGCCAAGTGTTCGCTTGGGAGCTCCCGTTTGTCGGCCCAGTAAGATTATCTGCATCGGACTTAACTATCGGGATCACGCTGCTGAAACCAAGCAGGACCCGCCGAAGGAACCCGTCTTATTTTTCAAAGCGACCACGTCCCTGGTAGGCCCCAATGACGACTTAGTGCGGCCGAAGAACTCGACCAAGGTTGACTGGGAGGTCG
>JAOAPG010000289.1 GCA_025462785.1 Acidobacteriaceae bacterium | reverse complement strand
CGCCGTTGTCGGCGTACATGCCGCTCCCCATAAGGACAAGCTCTTTTGCGAGGGTTGCTACTTGCGGATCAAGGCGCAATGCCAGCGCAATGTTAGTCATGGGACCGCCTGCCCAGATAACAACTTCGCCGGGATACTTGTGCACCATACGGCTAATAAAATGCGCAGCGGTTTCGTCCAGCGCCTTGGTATGCGGAGTGCCCTCGACCAGCTCAGGAACGGCATCGGGATCGTGATACCCGGTGCGAAAAGCGGCTGGAACATCTCCGGACTGTTTGGAAAAGTCGCTCCAACAGCCTTTGTACGGAATTTTTCCGTACAGACCTTCCCAACGTTCGGATTCTTCCTTCGAGTTAAGCAGCGGAAACTCGGCACCTTCAACGACTGGAACATCGGTGCGGCCAGCGATCTCAAGAAGCCGTAAGGTGCGCTGTGTTTCTTCTTTTACCCATTGGTCGCCACTGACCGTGGTAATGCCGAGCACGTCGAACTTATCCGATTGCAGAAAAATCAGAATTGACTGCATGTCGGTGGTGGCAGGTCCGCGCGCGTCCTGATCGATGATGACTTTGATTTTTTGTGCTTGCAGGGTTGCCGTAGTAAGTAGCAGAAGTGAAGTCAGTGAGAAAACAAGGTTTCTTACCCTCATCTATTGTGATACCTCTTGGGCCCGTTGGTCTGCTTCGTATTCGGAGCTACCTAAATAACAAGGGGATCTGCCGATAACGAAGCTCGAGAATTGTAACCCCTATTTCCAGGATCAGCCAGTTTTTACCCTGTGAAATGCTGTTTGCTGGAACGAAACATGACAATTGATACGCCGCTAATGACCAATTCTCAAACGTTCAGGCGCAATTGTTGGCGCGTCTGCAACAGACTAGAATACGAATCGCTGATCACTTTCAGGTTTGTGGCTTTCGCTATGCGGCTTGGTTTTGGAATCCGGAGTTACGTACGGTTTTTGGCGGTTTTGTCTTTACTTGCCGTTGTCGCGCTGCCGGGACAGCCTCAAGAAACGAGTAATTCAGCGACTCTGCAAGGATTTGTGCGGGATTCGCACAAACATCCAATTGCCGCGATCGTTTATCTACAGGCCGAGAACGGAACGCAAGCTCTGGCGACGCACACAGATCCCTCAGGTCATTATGAGTTTTCAGCGCTTCTCGAGGGCGTTTATACAATTCGAGCGGATTCGGCTGGATACAGCCAAGCAGGTGTCAGTAGCTGTGCTGTCAGACAGAATGAGGCGAAGACAGTTGACCTGACGCTGGATCTGAAGAATGCTTCGACCACGGGATCAATGCCCGCCCCTGACTTTTTCGATGAGCCCCAATTCACCATTGCGGGCGTCACTGATACCACAAATCTGGGGGGGCATGGGTCGACTACCATTGCTCGAAGCACCAATGTGTTGAGCAAAGGCGTTCCTTCACTTGATACTGACTCGCTGAAAGTCAAACCGCAAAATAATTCCCGCTCGGATTCATCCGAAGCGGAGCAATCTTTGCGGGCAGCCGTTAAAAGCCATCCTGCAGATTTTGAGACGAATCATCGCCTAGGGAAGTTGCTCGTTGAGGACGGGAAGGCGTTGGATGCCATTCCTTATCTCGAGCGGGCTTCCCAGCTCAATCCTGGCGATTACGAAAATTCTTATGATCTAGCGCGCGCCTATGCGGAGGTCGGTAGCTATGAACTAGCGCGCAAGAATGCTCTAGTGTTGCTTAAGAGGCAGGATAAAGCCGAAGTCCACAACTTGCTCGGCAATATCGATGAAAAGCTAAACGATTCACTCGATGCCGTTCGCGAGTTCCAACGTGCGGCCGAACTGAATCCAAGCGAAGCCAATCTGTTCGATTGGGGAGCTGAGCTTCTGGCGCACCACGCGGCCAAGCCGGCTGCCGAGGTCTTTGCTAAAGGAAATCGCCTGTTCCCGCGTTCCGTACGGATGCTAGTCGGCTTGGGCGTCGCCTTGTATGCTCACGGCTCCTACGACGCGTCTGCTCAACGTCTCTGCGAAGCTTCGGATTTGAATCCAGACGATCCGAAGCCCTACCTGTATTTAGGAGAAATGCAGAATGTCGACGGTACGAAATCGGAAGGTTCGCTTTCGGAGAACTCAGTAGCGAAGCTGGCACGGTTTGTCCATCTGCAACCGGAAAATGCCTTGGCGAATTATTACTATGCTCTCAGCCTTTGGAATGGGCGGAAGGGACCAGAGGACACTAAACACCTGACCCAGGTGGAATCGCTGCTAAAGAAAGCCGTGCAGCTCGATCCACGTCTCGGTGCAGCGTATTTGCAGTTGGGCGTCTTGTATGCGAGTCGAGCAGACTTTCCTGGAGCAATTTCCGCGTACCAAAAAGCAATTGAGAATAGTCCGAAGTTGGAACAGGCTCACTATCGTCTTGCACAAGCCTACAAGCGAACTGGAGAAAAGACCAAGGCCCAAAGCGAGCTGCAGCTTTATCAGCTGGCGTCGAAGGACGCGGCGGAGCAAGCGGAACGCGAGCGCCACGAGACGCAGCAGTTCGTCTATACGTTGCGGAACGAAGGTTTGGTGCAACCGAGACCCTGAGTTGAAGGAGTGGGTTTAGCGGCGGCGCGACTTGAGGGAATAATTTCGCGCGACGCCGAAGTCAGTGACCCCGATGTGTCCGATAGACAACCAGCGCTCAAGCGAGTGATGGCCAGTTCGATGCAGCAGGTAAGAGACCCCAATCGATGTTCCCGTAGCCGCGGCTTCGAGAGCGGGGAATCCAGCGGTGCTGTATACGACATCGTCCGGGATCAAAATTTCTTGCCGCCCCCGCGACAACATGTTTTTTGTCGATGCGTAATCCATCGCACGGGAAACAGCGACTCCCGAAAAAAGAAGAATATTTGCACGGTCCCAAAAGCGGTGAGCCTGAGGAGCAGAGGGCTCCAGTAGCGCTGAAGGTGCTACGGGCTCCTCGTTCGAGACTAGCCGCGAGGGCGTGGTGTGTAATGCCGCTAACTGTGCGGAAGCCGAAGGCATATACATTACTGCCAAAATAGTAAGTAAGAGTTTCCCAGAAATGTTCTGCAACATTCGCATGGTCGCATTGTAGAGATACAGGCGGTAGTTGCCGAGTTACTCGGTATAGACTCCGAATCATTAACTTATAAAAAGCAACGCAGATTCGCAGAAAGTCCCGTCCTCCGTTTTCCTCTTCAAGCGCCTCCACCTGTTTTGGATCGAGAGCTGAGTCGAAAACGATTGCTCAGCCGCAGGACTAAGTTCGGGGGATGCAGATGATCGAAAGGGCCTTAGTGGGAAATTGTCTGTTATGACTTTCCTATTCTCCATAGAAGGAACTCTCCTTCTCACTTGTCACGTTCCTTCCTTATGGATCGTGAATTCGTCAACAATCGTGCTTTCTGGCTCAAGCAAGAAAGAGCGACGTACATACCAGATCGATGGATTGGAAATGTCGTCCAATCAATTTAATGAAGCTCGATGTCCTTCCGTCGACACGTGTCGAGTAGCGGTCACCATAGGTGACGCCTATTACGTAAAAAGAACTCACCTTGGGGAGAGCCTCGCGCGGGGGGTGTTCATCGATTCTCCGACGATCGGAAGATGCAGGCAGGATACTTCGGCGAGCTTGATTCAAATAGAGCACGTATCTCACGACGGGGGTTGCTCGTTAACATGCATCGCTCACGTAGAGCAATTGCTCCTCAAGCAAATGCTTTGGAAGACGGCTTGCTTCTAGTCGGTCGAGTTTCACGGACAGGTGGGCTCAGCGAGCGGTTGTGAACAGGTTGGTTGATTCTTCGAGTGGACAGTAGGCAGTAATAGCAGCCCGTCGGGCCGGAGGTCGTCGTTCGGCTTGCCGACGACAAATAGCAGCTTATTGTAGATAAGTATTGCTCATTGGACACCTGCACAATGCGGTTCGATACTCGGACTCATGAGGAGGATGTAGCAATGAAAAGGACGACGGTAGTTAGATTTGGAAACACAGCAATAGCAGCGATCGCGGGTCTCCTGCTGACCCTACCCGTTCAAGCGGAGATCAAGTCCCACTCAGGGAACCTGATCGTTGAGCAGCCTGCAGATCTTCCGGAGCTGGCGCAGACGCCAGGACAGTCACTGTTCCTGTATCAAAATGGGGACGAGACATATCTGTACGTTGAGCAGCAACAGGGCACACGGCTTGCCGTCTTCAATGTCACGGATCCGGCAAAGATTAAGGCAGCGCCTTCGGTTGCACTGAATGCACACGGAGCGTTCGATTTTGTGCGGCCGGTGAATAGCCAGGCTGTGCTGATCCGCTTCCGCGATAATCAGCAACTAGCAGTGCTCGATCTTCGAAACGCCAAGAACCCAACACTGAAGGTAGCGGATGCACTCAAGGAACCTGGGCACACGGAACCGTTGGGCGCGACGGGCTTCGTGATGGTCAATCGACATTACAAGGGCGTGATAGCGGTGCCGCATGACTATCGGGTGGTAGACACCTCAAATCCATCGGGTCCGACTCCTCTTGCCACGATCAAGCAAGTAAAGCATTCGGTCGCCGATGAGGAGACTGGCACCACCTATCTGTTAGGCAGCGATGGTCTAACCGTTGTTCGAAGACCACGCGTTGAAGTCGATTACGAACTACACCAGATTCAGATGGAACCCAACTGAAGAGTGTCGCCTTCTCCGGGACGTGCTTTTGATGACGGGATTAGTGAAATCCAGGATAGGTCGAAACCCTACGAATGTAGCAGGGACAGAAGTTATTTCATGAATCGGCGCGGATTTTTGCAACTCATTGGGGCTGCCAGTGCTGCGGCATTGACATCTTCCTGTAATCGGGTCAGCTCTGTGGTGGGGAATCTATCAGGTCCGACTGACCTCATTCGATTTCCGGAAAAAACAGAGATGATCCTTCTCACCGACCGACCGCCACAGTTGGAAACACCGATCCACTATTTTCGACAGGACCTCACACCGAACGAGGCTTTCTTTGTCCGGTGGCACCTCGAAGGAGTCCCGACTTCCGTAGATCTCCGAACATTTCGACTTAATGTCAGCGGCCACCTCCGGCATCCGTTGCTGCTGACTGTGGACGAACTTCGAACGCAGTTCGAGCCAATCTCGATCATTGCCGTCAATCAATGTTCCGGCAATTCTCGGAGTTTTTTCGAGCCTCACGTTCCAGGCGGTCAGTGGAAGCATGGCGCAGTCGGGAATGCCAAATGGACTGGTGTTCCCCTAAAGGCGATTTTGGGTCGCGCCCAATTGAAGTCAGGCGCCGTGGACGTCTCCTTCAATGGACTTGATGTGCCGCCACTGCCTTCTGTGTCTGACTTCGTGAAGGCTCTTTCGATCGACCACGCACGCGACGGGGAGGTAATGATCGCGTACGCCATGAATGACCAACCCCTGCCCATGGTGAACGGCTTCCCCCTGCGCCTTATTGTGCCAGGGTGGTATGGAACTTATTGGATGAAAGCTCTCAGCGACATCACGGTGTTGCCTCATCCTTTCAGCAATTTCTGGACGGACAAGGCCTATCGTATTCCCAACGCTCCAAATGGCACCGAATCTCCAAAGGATTTGGCCAAAGACACAGTTCCTATTAATCGATTTAACGTGCGTTCCATATTCGTTCGTCCCGAGCCCGATGAAATCTTGCATTCCGGAGCGCCGACTGAAATTGAGGGCATTGCTTTCGACTCCGGTTATGGGATTAGACGAGTGGAGGTGTCGACGGATGGGGGAACCACTTGGACAGATGCCCGACTGGATCCGGAAATCGGAAAGTACTCGTGGCGACGGTGGCGGGCGTCCTGGACGCCAAGCAACCGCGGGCAGTATCGACTTATGGCTCGCGCGACCAACGCAGTTGGAGAGACTCAGAGCAAGGAACAGTGGAACCGCAGTGGCTTTATGTGGAACGTAATACAGCAAGTCGGCGTAAAAGTGGGCTAACGCATGACCCCAAAAACAAAGTGTGTGGTTCTCTCGCTGGGGCTTGCAGCAGTGTTTGCCGGCTGCGGACGTCCAGCAAACACCCCTCAGGAAGCAGATCATGGCATCGCCCACTCGGAAATGGAATCGATGCTTGATTCAAACGTAGACAGCCCGGTTCATACCATCGTGATGCCGCATGACGAGCCTGTGTTTCCGCCGGGTCCCGGACATGATGAATTTGTGACCGCGTGCGTCGTTTGCCATTCACCGCGATACATCACTATGCAGCCGCGATTTTCACAGGCTATGTGGCTGAGTGAAGTTAAAAAAATGAAGGATGTTTACGGCGCACATATTTCTGACGAACAGGTACCAAGAATTACGGACTACCTGGTTTCTATCAATGGAAAGGCCAGCACTGGCAAAGGGCCGAAAGGCGCGTATGGGGAATAACACCGAACGAGAGCATCAGTCGCGGCCACCTATACGCCTGCTCGTTTCTGTGCTGCTGCTCGGTACGCTGCTTGCCTGGTGGGGAACACGCGACCATCGCCGGCTATTTGGGGAATCTCCACGCGAACCGGTTGCCGCCGGGGCTGTTCCTCTTCCGCAGGTCACGCCAGAAAACAGTGCATTGATGGATCGTGGTTTCCAAATTTCGCAGCTGCAATGCGCGGGTTGTCACGAAATGGCCACACGTTCCAGTGCACCTAGTTATCAGGAAATTGTGACCTTCTATCACCGTAAATTTCGTGCCTCGGCCGGCAATCCTAATTTGAGCGCTCGACTAGCCTCGGCAGTATCACATCCTCGGCCAGGGTGGGGTAATTTTGCACCTGGCCCCTCGGAGCCCGGGCTAACGCTTGATGACCGGATAGCCGTTGCGAGTTGGATGCTGAACAGTTTCGATCGAGACAAGAATGCTGGCGAACGTGCGGGCAAATGACAACTTCAGCCCAAAATTTTTCCTATCCAGGTGAGCGAGCAAATACCCAGAGTTTAGGCGCGCTTCCGTCAATTGAATATGACCTGATCCGTGCCCACGTGTTTGCGTCACTCATCACCCTAGTGATCTCGGTCCTATTCGGAATTCTGGTGGCCACAAAGTTCAACTTTCCAGAATTTCTGGGAGGCCACGGATGGCTTACCTGGGGCAGGCTTCGATACAACCACACGCAAGGCATATTCTTCGGATGGCTGGGCAATGCGTTCCTAGCATTTTTTTATTATGCTGTGCCGCGCCTCGCAAATCGTCCGGTTTTGAGCCGCAAGCTTGGATGGGCACTCTTCTTCATCTGGAATTTTGCAGTGGTCCTCCCTGGATGGGTGCTGGTTGCTCGCGGTTTCAGCCAGCCACTGGAGTGGGCGGAGTTCCCGCTCGTCGTAGACGCTTTCGTCGTCCTTGCCTTCGTTCTGATGGTCTTCGAGTTCGTCCTGCCACTCCTTAAAGCTCGGGTCTCCGACCTGTATGTCAGTGCTTGGTACATTATCGGCGGCATTATCTTCACGATGCTTGCCTACCCGGTTGGCAATCTTGTACCCGAGCTTGTTCCCGGTGTGCGGGGCGCAGCGTTTAGTGGCCTCTGGATTCACGATGCCGTCGGCCTCTTCGTCACCCCACTCGGTGTTGCCATCGCTTACTACGTTATTCCCGCAACCACCGGTCGCCCCATCTTTAGTCATTTCCTGTCGATGGTTGGCTTCTGGTTGCTCTTCTTTGTTTACCCCTTGAATGGGACTCACCATTTCGTGTATTCAGCAATCCCCATGGCCGCGCAAAAAGGTGCCATCGTCGCTTCGGCCTATCTCGGAATGCAAGTGATTTTGGTCGTTACCAACCTGC
>JAOAPG010000259.1 GCA_025462785.1 Acidobacteriaceae bacterium | reverse complement strand
ATTTGTTGAAGTCAATGACGCACTCGTACGGATGCTTGGCTACAACAGCCGCGAAGAACTTCTGCATGCCGACATTCGTACCACCGTGTACTTTTCGGCCGAGCGCCATGACGAGTTAGTTGGATACATGACGGCGCATGGAATATTACGCAATCACGAGGAAACTCTCCGGCGTAAAGATGGTTCGCTCGTTCATGTACTCATTAATTCTTTCTCGGTGCGGGATGGGCAAGGCCGCATCCTGCAGTATCGCGGTCTGATGCTCGATATCAGCGGACTCAAGGCTTTTCAGTCGGAATTGCAGCGAGAGCGGGACTTCTCCGGCAAAATTCTTAATAACACGCAAAGTCTTATCCTCGTCGCCGATACGGCTGGAATTGTCAGCTATGCGAACCGCCGCTGGTACGACATGGGTTACGAACAGAAATTCATTCTTGGGAGGCCGCTCGAGGACTTGGTTCTGCCCGCCCGACGCGCAGTATTAAACGAAGCTTTTACCGCGATAGCGGCTGGCAATCAAGTCGACAATTTAGATTTGCAGGTTCTCCGTACTGACGGGCGAGTCGGACAGTTCTCCGTTAACTTAAGTCCCATGCGCGATGAGCAGGGAGGCGTCACCAGCATCGTCGTTGTCATGAGCGACATCACCGATGCGGCGACTTTGCAGGCGAAGCTGGTGCACGCGGAAAAAATGGCGGCTGTCGGCCAACTGGTCTCAGGAGTAGCTCACGAGGTAAACAATCCGCTTACAGCCATACTCGGCTTTGCCGATCTGCTGATGGAGAATCATGACGTACCGGAGAGCGCCCGCAAAGACTTGCGAGTGATTCTGCAGGAAGCCCAGCGCACCAAGCAGATCGTGCAAAATCTGTTGAGCTTCGCGCGGCAAATGCCTCCTCAGCGTAAGCCGGTACAGCTAAATGCGGTTTTGCGACGTACTCTGCAGCTCCGCGCGTACGATTTTCACAGCCGCGGTGTTGACGTCATAGAGCACTTAGATCAGGATTTGCCCTACGTGATCGGCGATGCTCATCAGCTGCAACAAGTGTTTTTGAATATTGTGAACAATGCGTATGACGCGGTGCGGGCAACAGTGAGCCCTGCCAGAATCGAAATCACGACCGTCAAGCAAGATAGCTTTGTTGAGATATCGTTCCGTGATAACGGACACGGGATATCGTTCCCTGAACGCATCTTTGATCCTTTCTTTACGACCAAAGAAGTTGGCGAGGGAACCGGACTTGGTCTCAGCATCTGTTATGGAATCGTGCGCGAGCACGGCGGTGAAATTCTTTGCCGAAACAACGAAGACGGCGAGGGCGCGACCTTTATTGTTCGTTTGCCTTCCGCCTCAGAACTGGCCTCCGTAGGGATGGCCGCTGGAGTGACGCAGCAATGACAATGCCAATGCGAGCCCTGAAACCTGAACTCTTACCTGTTTTGCTCATTGAAGATGAACCAGCCGTCATGAGCTATGTTCGCGCCGCGCTTGAGCGTAGCGGCTATTCGGTGGTGTGCAGCCAATCGGGAGTCGATGGGTTGCGACTTCTCGAATCGGGCGATTTCCTCGGAGTAGTCTCCGATATGCGTACTCCCGGGGGCGTCGATGGCGCCGATGTTCACGCCTGGGTCGCGCGGTATCGTCCCGAACTAGCCTCTCGTATTGTGTTCATCACCGGCGACATCGCCAATGAAGATACCGTGGCTACGCTTCAGAAAACCGGTGCTCCCTGTGTTGAGAAGCCCTTCCGCGTGCAGCAGTTCATCACGGTGGTGGAACAAACCATGGGGAAAGCCCTGTGACGGATGATCTGAGAATTCGATTGTTGATCGTAGATGACGAAGAGAGCATCCGCAGACTCTGTATGACGGTTGGCGAGGCGCTGGGCTTTATGTGTATGGAGGCGCAAAGTGGTGAAGCTGCGCTGACTGTACTCGAAGATCAGCCGGCACACATCATCCTGACCGACATGATTATGCCCAACATGTCCGGGCTTGAATTCCTCGAACGTGTGAAAAAAATGCTGCCGCGCACCGAAGTCGCGGTGATGACCGGGCATGGCTCAGTCGAAACTGCGGTACAAGCGATGAAGCTGGGGGCTTATGACTACATCAGCAAGCCATTCTCGCCGCTCGAAGAACTACGTTTATTCCTGCGCCGGATGGCCGACAAAATACGTCTGGTGGAAGAGAACGAGTTTTTGCGGGAGCGAGTAGATACCGAGACGGAGCTGCACGGAATCGTCGGATCTTCGGCGAAAATCCAAGACGTTCTGCGGATGATTTCGCGCCTGAAAGACACCCGGACCCCGGTGCTGATCACGGGAGAGAGCGGCACGGGCAAGGAGTTGGTCGCAAGGGCTATCCATTTTAGAGGCTCGTTGGCCAATCGGCCGTTTGTGGCCGTGGATTGCGGATCGCTTGTGCCCACACTGATCGAAAGCGAACTTTTCGGTTATGAGAAAGGCGCGTTCACGGGAGCAATCCGCTCCCGGCCTGGCTTATTTCAATCGGCAAGCGGAGGGACCATCTTTTTAGATGAAATTGGAGAATTGCCGCTTGAGATGCAGGCCAAACTTCTCCGAGTCCTGCAGGAAAAAGAAGTGCGCCCAGTCGGAGGCAATCAGAAAATCAAGGTGGACGTTCGCGTCATCGCCGCCACAAACCGGGATTTGGAAGCCGAATACAAGAACGGCACCTTCCGCAAGGATCTCTACTTCCGGCTCAACGTTGTCACCGTGCATCTGCCCTCCTTGCGCGAGCGGCGCTCCGACATCCCGATGCTGGTGCATTGGTTCCTTGATCGATACGCGGAAGGCGATTCTATCCAAGTCTCCAACTCGGCGATGAAATGCTTGTTGCAATACGAGTGGCCGGGAAATGTGCGCGAACTGGAGAACTGCGTCGAAAGAGCGGTTGCTCTAGGCAGCAAGCAGATTCTTGACCTCTCGGATTTGCCCCCGTCGATTGCTTCTTCATCATCTCCTTTGGAGTCCGGCGGAATTGCTCCTCCGGCGGGACTTTCCACTACAGATTTGGAAGACATTGAGCGGGCAACCATCCAGCGCGTCTTCGAACAGGTGAAGGGCGACAAAATCCTAGCTGGGAAGATGTTGGGAATTAGCCGCGCCACTTTGTATCGCAAGTTGAAGCGCTATAACATCCAGGGCCACGAGGTTCTTGCACCACAAAGTCAGGCTTTGCAGTAAATGCAACTCTTAAATGCTTTTAACTCGGCCTCCAATCCTCTGAGAATGTGTATCAATCTGAGACATGCAGACCAACGCTCCAGCCCTCTCAAGGTCGAATGACTCAACTTGTGCTTTCATAATCAGCAACTTAGGAATGCTCGCTCGTAGAGCTTTTTTGGCCAACGCCGTGCAGTGTATCCCTTGTGATGCAGTCTGGGTACTCAAGCCATGCTAACCGGCAGACCTGAGAACCCGGGCTACGTCAGAATCGCAGGCTGGAGAGTTCGTGTCCAAAGAAGCTACAGCTCGCGCACGCTCATCAACCGAAAGCTTGACTGGAAAATTAGCCAAGTTTTTCGCTGATGCGGCTCCCGTGCGCATTCCCGTTCAGTTAACCCGGGTCAGTGGGCAGGGAACGCCTATTTCTGAAAGCACGGTAATAGAATTCGGCACGCCGCGTGAGGTGCTGTTTACTTCGGAACTGCCTTTGGAGTTCGCGGATATGTTGCACCTGCAAAACTCCGATGGCACGTTGGATACGGATGCCTGTGTTGTCGCTCTTCAATATAACGGCGGACGCACAGCCGTTGCGGCGCGCTTCACGCAGAACATTGCGAATTGGATTGTAAAGTCTTACGTGTGACAAACTGATTGCCCGCGCACCGCAGGCATTGTGAATTATGACTTCTACGCCCGATGATCTCAGTACGGAATGGTGGGAGGCACGCCAGCTTTATCCGCTCTACGCCGCGTTAGCCCGGGAGTGTGTGATTGAGTTGCCTGCATGCCCGGACTTAGAGCTTGGAACCGAGACGGCGCCAGGTGAATCTGTCGAGCAAGCCCGGCAATGGCTACTAGACGTCGATCAAAAAATTCAGGTCCACCAGCTCCGACAGTTTCTCCAGACAACGACTTTGGCAAGCGATGAAGTTCTCGGCATTCTGCTGAAGCACTATCTTCACAAGGCTGAGCGCTGCGACTCGGACCGCGACAAAGTTGACTTCTTGCTGGTTCAGTATTTCTCGCATTGCGCTCCTTCGCGACTTGAAGACACTGACGTGCAGTATGTGGCTCAGGTTCTTGAGCCCGCGATCGGAACTGTAACTCCTGGCGTGCCGGATTGGCTGAAGCCGCTGGATGACATCATCGAGCGAGCCAATGCCTGCCAAAACTTGAAGGAACTATTTACCAGCAGGTTGCTCGAAGAAGGCAGAAACCTGAAGACTTCAGCCGGAGGTAAGTATTTTGAACCGGCGGCAATGGTGACTTTCACCCGTTTCAGTTTCCTGATGCGGCGAGTCTTCTTTCGCCTGATGCACCAGGATCTCAACGCTATCCTCGACGGATTGCGCGAGCTCGAGTTGAAGGGCATCAACACCTTGGATTGTAGAAAGGCTCAATTTTCAGCGGAAGAGCCGGTCAGCCGCTTGCGCATGATCTGCCAATCTTGGAAAGTCATGTTTCACGCGGAGTATTCCTCTGGACAGCCGCTCTGCATTCTGGTCGATCTTCGAACCGCAGTGGAAGCAGCACTCGCCCGGAACGCAAAATCTGGATCTCTGCCGCCAAAGACTCGTCGCGTAGCGGCTAGTACTGGCTTTGCCGTAAACGATGCAGTTGGAGCGGAGTTTGAAGTTCCTAGCGCTTCACAAGAGTGGACCCCGGAAAATTCCTAATAGCCACTGCTTGGCGCTGCACAATTGCCCAGATTTTGTCACAGGCCTCCGGAAAACGGAACGAATCATCGAGGAGAACGAAATTTTGGAGCAGTCTACGGTACTGATCGTATCCGATCATGTGGAATTCGCGCACGCGATTACAGCCCGCTGGCAATCGCAGCGCGACGTCCCCACAATGACGATGATGAGCACTGACCTATGTCAGGAGATGGGGGCAGGAACGTTCGATTTGGCCATTATCGGCGCGGTCCGCAATGATGTTCTCGCCTCGACGTTAGCGGCATTGGAAGGCTCCGCAAACTCAGTTTTGCATGTGTGTGAGAACGCGCCGAATGAAGACTCACGAAACACGCAATCCCGAGTCATGCGCTTGCGAAAGCAGGATGGATGGCTCGATGTTCTCATCCTGCTCGCATCAGAAACTTTGCGGAAGTGCGAGGCCATTGCCCACGCCAGACGGCTGGAACAAGCCAATGCTTTGCTCGATGCCGAAGCAACGCTGGGTCGCTACATCCTCGAAATGAGGCATAGTTTGAATAATGCCTTGACGTCAATACTGGGAAATTCCGAATTGATACTCCTCGAGGAAGAAACACTTTCTCCGGCGGCGAGTTCGCAGATCGAAACCATTCGCAACATGGGGCTGCGAATGCACGAAGTGCTGCAGCGGTTTTCCTCGCTGGAAAAAGAACTCAAGGTAGCAGAGAAACAAGCGAAAACAGAAACCATAGCGAAAGCGCAGGCGGCCGGAGCAATCTTCTAACTGTTTTTGTCCGTCGACTCTTCAACTTATTTCTTTTAATTCTCGAATATCTCATCGGCCCTTACAGGGATGTAAGGACTCCGTAAACTCTTCGTAAGTATCCATAGTGCCCGCACTGAAGCCCTCGAATTTGGCACACCAATATTTGTGAAGACCATAAAGATTAGTTTCAATTTGTTACCGCTGTTCGTTTTTACCCCGTATTTACAGGCCTTTTACGCTGTCCTCCCGGCTTTCACGTTCTAATCAACAGAACGAAATACTTCACCAGGAGGCGGTAATGAAAAAACTATCTGTATGGACACTGATGTTGGCAGTGCTCGCCGGCGCAGCGGTTGTTGTAAAGACAAAGTCGATAACCAACATGTCACAAGCTTCAATAAACGATGCTCGATCCACTAGCGTGGCATTTCGTGATGGCATGTATCTCGGCAAGCTAGCTGCACAAAAGGGAGAACCTCAACACATCGCCGTGGCTCGCTGGGCATTCGACGCGGATAGAGAATCTTTTGCCGCGGGTTATACGCAGGGATATTCGGCGAATCTGCTTCAGGCCGGCGTCGTCAAGACCCAGTCCACCAATGGCGCCTTTCGTGATGGTCTGTATCTGGGGGAACTGGACGCGAAGCAAGGTAATGGCCAACACATCGCGAGCGGTCGCTGGTCGAGGGGCGAAGATCGCGCATCTTTTGTTGACGGCTACAACCGGGCATACGGCGCAGTGTCTCTAGCTCGTGTCGACAATAACAATTGGAACTGATAGCGCTGGTACAGAAGCAAATAGTTTAAAGACACAGATTGGGAGAAGAATATGGTCAAGAAACCTGTGTTGCTGATTGCCACCGGAGTTTTGATGGCGGCAGTCCCGAGTGTCATTGCGCAGACCCAGTCGTCTGCGCCTCTCCCGAATCGGGCTGTCAGGCCTAGCTCCAAGCAAGATCAGGAGATTACCAAGCAACTTGCATATTGGAGCAAGAAGTTGAAGCTAAATGCAGAATTTGCGGGAGGACAGGATCTCTTGCTGCGGAGGACCGAGTAGCAAAGGCTGAGACTATCCAGCAAGATGCCGATCTCCAAATTGAAGCTTTCCTGGAACAAAATCAGAGTCGCAAGTACGAGAAGGAACAGGCAGCCACAGGAAAGTGGGAACGGAGCTCCTGATAGCTTTCAGTCCCCCCATGAATACTGGCGGGCCGGGATAGTAGATATAACAGTGGCGGGGCCTCAATGAAGGTGAGACTCCGCCACCGCTGTATTTAGTTTATGTTTTGTTCGAAATTTACCGCCGCCCATTCCATCCAGATTCGCCCCTCTTAGCCGATTTGAGCCTCCGAATTTGAGCCCTCCGCACTACAATTATTACAAGCTGGGCAGGAATTCCTTCCGATTGATGCGGAGGTATTCAAGCCTGCTCAGAAAAGTCGTTTTAAACATGGTGTTTCCATCCAAAGAACGCATTGTCTTCTGGGGAGTCCCGGTGGCGTTGGCGTGTGTGCTCATTATCCTCGCCAATTTGCAGTACCGCTGGAGCCACGAGGTCAGTGACGCGACGAGCACCCGTTTGCGAGCCGACTTGCAGATCTCGCTCATGGATTTTCGGGAAGATCTTGCGCGTGAGTTGACGACCATGTCTCTGGAGTTGCAGTCACACTCAAACACGAAATCAGTCGACGCAAAGACTCTAACTGCAAAATTCAGACAATGGCAACGAACCGCATCGTACTCAGGCTTAGTCGCGAATGTGTATGTATGGAATCCAGCTAGCCGGCAAACGAGGAAGGAAGGCGCTCCCTCTCTGCTTCGACTCTTGCCCGACGAGGGACGGTTCGAGGCAATCCCATGGCCTACTGCCTTTGATCACCTGCATGAGTTTTTAGACAATGCTTTAGCCACTGCGCTTGAAGCCAGCCCTAGAAAGCCCATCCAAAAACATCCGCCGTCAAACGGTGGCGCAGGCAAAGCCTTTTCCGGTCAGGCTTCCCCCATGCTCGCAGCAGTCGACGAGAGCATCCCCATGTTGATCGTCTCAGCTACGCGCTCCAACAGCCATGAAACTGACGTTGACCCAAATGCGACTTGGCTGCTTATCGAACTGGACGAGAATGTTCTTCGTAGTCGCGTTTTTCCGCGGCTCGTTTCCCGCTACTATGGCGACCCTGGCACAGCTGACTATGAAGTGGCGGTTGTGGGCGGAAGCGAGGATAAACCGCAGGTGCTGTATTCGTCGGATGGAGATTTCGGTGCCGATAAACAAGCTCCTGCCGATGCCACGCTGAATCTGTTTGGTCCGCCCAACTTCGGCGGCAATCGTAAGCCAACCAGCGATTGGCCTGGACTTGGATTTTTCCCTGGCTTCGATCGGCAATCGCGCGGATCTTCACGGCCGCAACTAATTGAGATGTCCGGTCCGATCCGCTTCGATCCGATCTACTCTACGCCGAATAGTCGAGGTTGGCAGCTCATTGCCAAGAATCGTAAAGGATCGGTGGAAGCTGCCGTTGAAGAATTGCGTCGCCGCGAGCTTGGGGTAAGTTTTGGTGTTCTCCTGATTCTGGCCGCTACTATGGCTCTCATTATTTTTGCTAGCCAACGCGCCCGCCATCTCGCGACCTTGCAAATGGATTTTGTCGCGGGCGTATCCCACGAGTTGCGAACTCCAATCGCTGCGATCCTGTCAGCTGCCGAAAACATTTCCGACGGAGTAGTGGAAAGTAAACAGCAGATGATTCGCTACGGCGGCATCATCACAAATCAAGCGAGGCAGCTGAATCATCTCGTCGAGCAAGTTCTCCGCTTCTCCGCCACCCGGGCAAAAACGCCAAAGTATAATTTGCGGACGCTCAATGTGTCCGATGTGGTGAATGCCGCTTTGGAAAACACAGCAACTGTCGTCCAGAACTCGGGAGTGACCCTTGAGCGCTTGATTGAGCCAAGTCTCCCTTCAGTTAGGGCGGACTTGGAGGTGCTATCGCAATGTCTGCAGAACCTGATCACGAATGCGGCGAAATATGGGGGAGATAGAAAGTGGATTGGTATTCGCGCTCAACTCGCCAAGCGAGGCGGCAATGCTTCAGAAATCGAAATTACTGTGGAGGATCATGGCATCGGCATCGACGAATACGAAATGAAGGAAATTTTCGATCCTTTCTATCGCAGCCCGAAAGTAACTGCATCGCATATTCATGGAAGTGGTCTCGGATTATCATTAGCGAAGAGCTTTGCGGAGGCCATAGGTGGACGGCTTACGGTGCGGAGCGAAGTTGGTAAAGGTTCTGCGTTCACTGTCCATCTTCCTATTGCAACCGCGCAGCAGCCAGAGCAGAATGCTGTAATCGCAGCATCGGCTGGACCGACTTCAAGCTGAGATCTCATGGAAGAGCGTATTCTGCTGGTCGAAGACGAAGAAGCTTTGCGGGTCACACTCGCCGACCGTTTGCAAAGTGAGAATTACACGGTCGAGTGCGCGTCTGACGGAGAAGAAGGCTTGCAAAAAGCTTTAGAGAACAGATTTGATCTGATCCTCCTGGACGTCATGCTGCCCCGCAAGAAAGGCTTTGATATTTGTCGCGACCTGAGGAAGGCGGGCCTGGTCGTACCCATCATCATGCTCACCGCTCGTACGGAGACGGTGGATAAGGTGCTAGGCCTCAAAATCGGCGCGGACGATTACGTTACGAAGCCATTTCAGATGATCGAGCTGATGGCCCGGGTGGAAGCGCTCCTCAGGCGTGTACCACGTCAATCGACGGACGGTGGACATGTTCACCAATTCGGGCGTTTACGAATAGATCTGCGAGGTACTTCGGTTACTCGCGACGGGCAGGTCGTGCCTCTTTCGGCTCGCGAGTTCCAGCTTCTGCGCTATTTTATAGAGCATCAGGGTACAACGCTGTCGCGCGAGGTCTTATTGAAGGATGTTTGGGGATACAGCGCTGACGCCTTCACTCGCACTGTAGATGTTCACGTCGCAAGCCTGCGCCAGAAGCTCGAAGAGGATTCCAAGAAACCTGCCCTATTTGTCACAGTCTTAGGTCTCGGATACAAGTTCGCGCGGCAGGCATAGTCAGTGAGATTCATGAGAGGGTGGTCGAGGCTTCTTCTCGTGTTTACGCAGTACATTGTAAGTTGTGTCTTCGATCTCGGAGAGTATGCCGTCAATCCGGGATTGTGTTCGCCGGTCTCGTTCCTCATTCCGCGGCGATCTCTTACGGCGTTCCTTCTTTTTCTTGGGATCTTCCGCTTCTCTCATGCGACACTTCATCCGAACTGCTTAACAATAAAACTTGTCATTATTAGTATTAGTTAGGACTGAATTTCAAAAAGATATCATTGGATATCTCTACGCAGCAGCTTGCCTCTCACGTAAGTAGTTCTGCAACGCATCCTGCCATTGTGGCATCGAGATTCCGTATTGATTCAAGCTCTTCGGCGATAACACAGAATAATTCGGCCGAGGCGCTGGACGGACGAACTTATCGCTAGTAGTGGGTTGCACAATTGTTTCCAGCCCGGATGCTTTCACAATTTCACGCGCAAACTCAAACCATGAACACTCACCGCGATTTGTACCATGCACGATTCCCTTTGCGTTCGCATGGCAGAGCTCAATGATGGCGAGAGCAAGGTCATTTGTGTAGGTTGGCGATCCCCGCTGATCATCCACCACTTGAATTTCAGGACGGCTGGAAGCTAGCTTAAGTATAGTGTCTGGAAAACATTCCCCCCCCATTCCGTAAAGCCAAGCTGTTCGGAGAATGCAGACATCGGGAAGAACGTGGGCGATTTCTACTTCGGCCTGCGCTTTGGATTGACCGTAAATGCTCTTCGGCCCGCGGGGCGCGTCCGTTTCGTAAGGAGCCGTGCCGTTTCCGTCAAACACATAATCAGTGCTAACGAACAGCATCTTCGAGCCGCATTGCTTAGCAGCTTGAGCAACGTTAACTGCCCCTCGGCAGTTCACATCGAACGCCAGTTCGCGATTACTTTCGCAGCCGTCGACATCCGTATAAGCGGCGGAGAGCACAATCCACTCAGGCCGGGTTCGCTGAACGGCATCCAGAACCTGCTGCGGATCGCGGATATCAGCGTCCTTCGATCCCAGAGAGGTAATCTGGTTTTCAGCTCGCCTCCACTCGCGCGCGAGCGCCTTCCCGAGCATCCCGGTGCCGCCGAAGACGGTGGCTCGCATTAAACTGCTAGCGCCTCGTGCACGGCAACCTTCTCAGCATCCAATACCGTTGCTAAACCGTGAACGACCGATGCCAATCGAACTGCCGCCAATACCGCATCTTCGCCGAGACCCTTTTCGCGTACGACCTTCTCGTGGGAATCGACACAGACGCCGCAACCCTTAATGGCAGAAGCTGCGAGAGACCAAAGTTCGAAATCAACGTGCTCGACCCCGTGCGAGCGGAGAATGTTCATGCGCAATCTCGCAGGCATGGTGCGATAGTTCTCATTGCTTGTCAGATGAAGAAACCGGTAATAAACATTGTTCATTCCCATAATCGAAGCCGCCGCTTTGGCTGCATCGAGGGCCTGTGGAGACAAATGCGAAGCAGCTTCCGCAAATACAGCCGTCGTCAATTCAGTATTGCGCGAAGCAACTGCGCTCGCCACAATGGTTCCCCAGACTTGCTGCTCCGTCAATTCCTTTTGCTGGCTCAGGTTCGAGAAATTCAACTTCAAATCTCGAGCGTAGGTCGGAACTGTTTCCATCAATTCAGTTAAATTCATTGCATTCCTCTAAATTCAATCGCAGAAACTTACCGGAAGCCCTGCCTCGCGTTCGGCCATCACTGAGTGATTACACAACCTGCAAAGTCGCTTCGCCCTTCTTCCAATTGCATGGGCAGAGTTCGTCGGTTTGCAGGGCATCGAGTACGCGCAACACTTCTTCGGGGTTGCGTCCCACAGCGCCATCGGTCACATACACAAAACGAATAATGCCTTCTGGATCGACAATATAGGCGGCCCGCTGCGCCATGCCATTTGGAGCCAGGATGCCGAGTTGCTCACAGAGATCGTGCCGGACATCGGCCAGCATGGGAAAGGGCAGAGTCTTCAGATCGGCATGATCGTTGCGCCATGCGCGATGAACCCACTCTGAGTCAGTGCTTCCGCCCAAAACCTGTGCGTCGCGCTCTTCAAACTGTTTGTTCAGCTTTCCAAAGCCCGCGATTTCGGTCGGGCAAACGAAGGTAAAATCTGCTGGCCAAAAGAAATAAATCTTCCACTTTCCCGGGTAATCAAGGTCAGTAATCTGCTTGAAAGACTTCTCGGGATCTTTGTCTATGCCAACAGCGGCCTTCAGCGAAAAAGAAGGAAATTTTTCTCCTACACCGAGCATGTATTGTTCTCTCCTGGTGGAATTTAAATTTAGACGTCTTGTGTTGAAGTTACGAATGAACGGTTTTGCGAACTCGTTGTTTCCGAATCCTTGTACTGTGTGTTCCTGATTGCCGTGCGGATGAAGAGCAGGCCAAACAGACTCCTATAACATCGACTGCGATACGTTTCACTTGAAACCCCTGGGGAAGCTTGTCGCGAACAAGGACAGACTCCATGCTGCTTTCTTCCAGATCCATGATCGATTTGCATTTGACGCACACAACGTGATGGTGTGCCTCTTCGTTCGCCTCAACTCGCAAAGACCCGTGGTGCAGGCTTACTTCCCTTAGCATTCCACTATCCAGAAAGGTGTGAATATTTTTGTAGACGGTTGCGAGCGAGATAGACGGGATCCTTTTTCTTACCTTGTCGTAAATCGCTTCTGGACTGGGATGTCCAGGCATTGCCATGACCGTTTCATAGATCAACTGCCTCTGATGAGTGGCGGCCAACTGATGCTGATGGCAAAGCTCGCGAAAGTGAGTTTCGGATTGCATGCGGCTAAATGATAAGAATTATTATCCGACAAAGACTTTGATTTAGCAATGTACGCTATGGATTCAATTCTATTGGGCGTTCGTCGCTCCAGGGGCAGTGTGTTGGAGTGCTACAATGGACAGTCTTAATCGGTATTCCACGCATCTATTCTGTATCGAGGTAAATCATGGCAACAACTCTGGAAGCCCCCACTCGCAATCGTATTCGTCCCCATGATGGACCGTTCAAAAACGAGCCGCTGACCAATTTCAGCCGCGAAGACAACGCGCGCAAGATTCGTGCTGCGATTGAAAAAGTTCGTAGCCAGCTTGGCCGCGAGTACGATCTCATCATTGGCGGCAATCGTATAAAGACGCAGGAAAAGATCAAGTCGCTGAATCCGGCAAAGCCCTCGCAGGTTGTCGGCGTACACCAAAAGGCTGGTAAGGAACACGTTGAACCGGTGATGAAAGCTGCTCTTTCTGCTTTTGAGAGCTGGAGTCGCACATCCGTCGAGCAACGCGCGAATCTTTTATTTCATGTTGCAGACTTGCTGCGCGAGCGCAAGTTCGAATTTGCAGCATGGCTGGTTTTCGAAGTGAGCAAGAATTGGGCGGAAGCCGATGCCGACATTGCCGAGACGATTGATTTCTGCGAATTCTACAGCAGGGAAGCGCTGAGGTTGTCGAAGGCCGAGACGCCGGTTCAAATGCCGGGAGAACGCGATTCTCTTATGTACATTCCTCTTGGCGTGGGCGCGGTGATTCCACCGTGGAATTTTCCCTGCGCGATTATGGCCGGAATGACGTTGGCCTCCATCGTTTCCGGGAACACGGTCATTCTCAAGCCGTCCAGTGACTCGCCAACAATCGCTGCGAAGTTTGTGGAGTTGCTCGAAGAAGCGGGAATGCCGGAAGGAGTCGTGAACTTCTGTCCCGGAGCGGGCGCGAGTTTCGGCAACGCTGTGGTGGCGCATCCGAAGACTCGTTACATCGCATTCACCGGATCGCGCGAGGTAGGACTCGACATTAACAAGAGTGCCGCAACGCAAGCCCCCGGGCAGATTTGGATCAAGCGGACCATCCTCGAAATGGGTGGCAAGGACGCCATCATCGTTGACGTGGACGCTGATCTCGACGTCGCGATTGAAGGTGTCGCACAGGCAGCGTTCGGTTTTCAAGGTCAAAAATGTTCGGCTTGTTCGCGCGCGATCGTGGACGAGCGCATTTATGACAAATTTATTGAAGGCCTTAAGGCGCGCGTCGAAAAGATCAAAGTTGGCGATCCGGCGGAGAACGCCAACATGGGCGCCGTAATCAATGAAGGTTCGATGAAGACGATCCTGGAATACATCGAACATGGCAGGAAAGATGGGCGTCTCATCACCGGCGGCGAACGCGTAACCGGCGGCGAAGGATATTTTGTGCAGCCCACGGTCATTGCCGACATCAAGCCGAAGTCGAAGCTGGAGCAGGAAGAAATCTTCGGACCGGTGTTGGCTGTCATTAAGGCGCGGAATTACGATCACGCGCTTGAGATCGCAAATGACACGGAGTTCGGCCTGACCGGAGCTGTCTACACGAACTCGCAAGATAAGATTGACCGAGCCATTCGCGAATTCCACGTTGGAAATCTGTACATCAATCGCAAATGCACGGGCGCTATGGTGGGAGCGCATCCCTTCGGCGGATTCAATATGTCGGGAACTGATTCGAAATCCGGAGGCCCGGATTACTTGTATCTGTTCACACAGGCAAAATCAGTGGCGCAGAAAATCCAGTAGTTTTCTCAAATATCAGAAGGCCGGAGAAATGTCTCCGGCCTTTTTGCTTTCGTGTTGCCCGGCAAAGCGTCATTCTATCCAAGGCCGCGTCGGCGACGGATTGGTATCTCAACATCACGAAACTCCGGATGTAATAACCTCAAAGCGAGAGCAAATGACCCTGGGTATATTCACGATTCTGCTTGGCATTGTTGTCATCGTACTTGGCATAACCACGAAACAGTTCAATCCTGCCTTTATGCGCCACACGAAACCAGAGGAGAAGCCCACTCCGCGCTGGCTTGGCATGTTGATCTGGGTGGCGGGTGGTATTTGGTGCATTTACATGGGATTCACTTACATCCGCCACCCCCTGAAATGACTGGCATCAGGGATGCCGTGCCAGCTGAAATGGCTGCGTATCGTGTCCGCTCGTCTTTGTTGCGAAGCCGAGAAATGGGGGATTTGGCCATTGATATAGCATGGTAAGGCTAAGGAGTGCCATGCCACGAACATTCAATGGTCAAATCCATGTAAGAGTTCCTTCTGACATCCACAAAGAGATCGCGCAAGAAGCTTTTGAAAAGGGAACTTCCATTAACGGAATTCTCGCGCAAGCCTTGATTGCCCGGCGGGCTCTGAAGAGCATTGATCCTTGGAAATCGATTGCTGAAGTTCAGTCCGCCAATCGTGGCCTGGAGACTGCAGACATCGAGTCGGTTATTGCGAAATCGGTAAAGGCGGTAAGAAGAAGCCGTCGTGACTGAACCGCAGCTTCGAGCTGTTCTGGATACAAGTGTGTTCGTAAGTGCCCTGATTTCAGGGACAGGTTCCCCGGCTCGAATCTTGGCAGCGATTCGCAGCGGGAAGGTAGTTCATCTGGTATCGGACCCAATTGTCGACGAGTGCTTGCGAGTCCTCGACTATCGACGAATTAGAAAATTCAAAGGTCTTACGGATGAATTTATCGCCGATATCGCCGCCTATCTGATCTATCAAACCGAGCGCGTCGAGCTAGTCTCAGAAATCAGCATAAGTTCGGATCCGGACGACAATGTGTTTTTGGAAACTGCCGTGGATGGAAAAGCCGACCTGCTCATTACCGGCGATAAAGCTGATTTGCTGTCATTGAAGAGCATTGAAGGTATTCCCATCGTCTCAGCGAGAGAGGCAGTTATTCGATTGAATCTCTAAGGCAAGAATAAAGGCCGCCCGCATGGCGGCCTCAATTTTTCATTCTCAAATCTGCTTACGAAGGAACCGCAGCTCCTGCTCCCTGTTGCGGAATCGTCGCTGCCGTGGCCGCTGCCGCCTCATTCAAGATCCGATGATGGATCGTGAATAACGCGAGCTCAAGCCGATCCGAAACACCGATCTTGTCATACACGTTTCGCAGATAGTTCTTGATGACCTGTTCAGTAGTTCCGAGCTGGGTCGCAATCTCCTTATTCTTATATCCCTGGACTATTAACGCCACGATCCGCAGCTCTTTGGCAGTGAGCCGGTCGCGCACTCGCAATCCGACCATATCGTTTTCGGTAAGTTCGCTGGGAACAGCGATGTCCTGTACCCAATTTTCTCCACGGGAAACTTTACGCACGCAATCCACCAACGCCGCGCTGGTCACATTGCGGTACACCACACCCTGAGCTCCGGCGCCCATATATTTCTGCGCGCTCTCGCCTGTGTCCGCGAGCACCACTACGCGGGTCTTGGCTTTATTCGCCGCCGCAAGGATGCCCGGAAAATCCGAGTGAAATCCTCCCGCGACCACCAACACCGCGGCGCGGAACTTATCCAGCGCCATATACATTTGTTCCGGCGTTTGGGCTTGCGCCACGATACGCATTTCGTCTTCCACCGCCAGAACCTTGGCGATGCCTGCGCGAAAAATGGCTTGGTTATCGGCCAGAATTAATTTAAGCATTGCGTCTGCTCCTCATAGGGGACGAGCTTACGAGCGGCGAACAAAATCGTAAGAGTCAATCACACACGCCACGCCGCGTTGATCTTTCGGGTCACCGCCGGCAGGCTCATCGGTCCTGACCACGCGACCCTTGCATTGCACGATTACGCTTTCTTTAGCTCCCGTTACCTCGGGCGGCAAAGCAATTTCAAACTCTACATTTGTTCCTATTTCCAAGGAGGCATCGGAACGGATATATACGCCAGCGGCGCTAAGGTCTCCCGTAACCCCACTATGCTCTCCGCTCTCTTCTGCTCCATGAATCTTGATGGGAAGTTCTAATGGGAACCGTTTTCCCGTCCGTGCGTCGGACACAAGTCCTCCTCGTTCCTGGCCTCCGTTAGTCCTTAAAGCCAGCTCCATATGGGATCTCCTGATGGAGGTACGATTTTCGTAAACTGAACTACTTTAACCCGTGCGCTAAGCGTTTTACTACAGGGGCGGTTATATCACGGATTGTACCTGTTACAAAAGCCGGGGTGACTGCTAAGTCAATGGCACGCGCAGCTTTCCTAACCAGAAATCCACCCGTTGTTCTGGGAAAGGGTCCACCAAAAATCTCGGATTGGCCTGAGAAATCCATTGACAGGGGCGAGTTCGAGCAGTATATATTGCGCCACTCCTCCCTGGGCATTTCGTGCCCCTGGCTTTTAAAGGTCTTGTTCGGTCCCGCTTCCCTGGCTTTTTACATATGAACTCAAAGGAGGACCCATGAACCCACTACCCGTTACACAAATTGCTTCCGTCGTAGCCTTAGCTTTAGCCCTGAGTGTCGCTGTGGAA
>JAOAPG010000247.1 GCA_025462785.1 Acidobacteriaceae bacterium | reverse complement strand
ATGCCGGATTTTCCCCAGGAACTGCTGATGGTCGCGGCAATTGTTTTGCGCAATACCACACGCTCATAACGACGCTGGCGTACCCACGGACACGCGGGCGCTGAGTCGAGCACGGCAATCGCAAGCTCACTGGGTTCCAGACCATTATCAGCCACAACCTGACGGCCATATCGCGGATCGATCTTTGTCAATGCCTGTGCGGCGGCAATGCGTAGCTCGCGGGGATGAACCCACTTCCACATCTTTTTGGCTTCAAGAAGATTGCGAAGAACCGGGACCGATCCCGTCTCGCGCAGGCGGCCCAGAGATTCAACGGCTTTAACTTGCAGTAATGGAGAGCGTTCTTTGGCTTCGCCAGCCTCTGCCATGACTATGAGTGGTGGAACGGCGCTGACGTCTCCACTCATTCCGATTTCATCCAATGCTTGCGGGACAACTAGAGGATCGAGGATTTCGAGCAGTTCCAGGAGCGAGCGGCCGCGATCACTTGCAGCGCCATAAGCGATTTGCCGGACCACGATGTCGTGATAAAAGCGATTCAACTCGGGCAAGCGTCCGGGCAATAGTTCGAGGAGCGTTGGTACATCCAGCCGGCTCAGAAGGCCGACGACGGAGGCTGCCTGTCTTGGTTGACCCGTGCGCAGCATTTCACGAAGCTGCTCGAATCCGCCCGGGCCAAGATCTTTGACCAGATCCACCATGCGATCGCATTCGTCTCTTCGCATGCAGCGGAAAAAACGGTCGGACAAATGTTCTACAGCGGCATGGGATGTCTTGCGAAGAACTTCCAGCAAATCAGCCGGAACGTGCGGGAGTCGCAGAGCTTCTTCGATGAACTCCGGCAAGCGATTTTCGATCCCGATGCGAGGCCGCAAGTCTGCAGCGAGCACTGGACGTTGATGGGCGACACTCTCAATCGACTCGCAGACTTGAGTTACAGCGCCGTATATTTTCTGAGAACTTGCTTCTGAACTGATGCGTACGAAGGCCGCGCTGATTAAGGCCTGCAACTCCGAATCCGGCTCTTTACATAGAGCTTGTGCGAGCTTACGGATCGCACCTCCCATAATGTCGGCGCCCGAAGCCGCGAACAGGTCTGCGAGCTGGCTCATTCCGATAGCTGTCTTGCGGCGGGGTTCAGCCTCTTGAGCAAACAGACAGCTGGAATAGTTGTCCAGAATCGCACTGGCAGTCTCTTTGTCATCCAAGTCGAATAAATATTCAATGAACTGACGGATGTTACGTGGTGGAACACAGGGCGCTTCGCTGGAGAGGAGCACTCCCTTTTTGCCCGCGTCGGGCACTTCGGACCAGAACATGCGATCGAGAATGTCGACGTGGGATTCGACCAAGATGCCGGCCTTGCTCATCTTGTCTTCCTGAATTCGCAAGATCTGGCGAAGCGAATCCATTTGCCGGCTCATATGTTCGAGCATCTGGTGTACTGCATTCACTTTCACTTCGCCCTTCTCGAAGCGCTCGAGGGCAAAGCGAATGGCCATGTGCTCCGCCGCCTTCATGAGAAGAGGCGTGTCGCTTTCTTCAGGCTGAATCGTTGCTGCCAGACTTCCCAATAACTGTTGCAGGTTAACTTTCGTATTGCTATCTACTTTATCGAGCTCGCCTTGCAGTATTTCCGGCTTGCTGTTGGGATTACCACCAACCTCGCCAAACTTCGTAAGCAGGCGGATGGCTTGTATTACTTCCTCTTCTTGAAGGGGGGCGACTCCGCCACTCCAAGTTTGACCTGTCCCGCTATGGAGACTCGTGTGCTCGGCTGCGATGTTCGAAACGCTGCCGGGCGGTGGACTCATTGCTTCACCGGTGTGCGCGCCTTCGGCTGCCGCTATGAGTTGAAGAAGTTTTTGGGGATTGTTTAGCCAGTTCTTGAACTCGGGGCCAATCGTTTGCGCAGCAAGTTGGGCTGCAATGCCAACATCACTTGTGGACGGATCGGCAGCGACGAACTTTACCTCATTGATTCGAATCGGCGCTGCTTTGCTCGCGCCAAAGATTTCCTTAATGTTCTTGATGACATCTTTTGCATTGGCACCGGCAACGGCAAAAGCGCGCACCAGGCGCGAAAAATCGTCTTTTGTGATTCTGTTGGAAAATTGAATACTCGCCAAACCGGCTGTCGTCAACAGCTGGGCAAAGCTGCGTTCGGCTTGTCCAGAATCGAGCGCGATGCCATCCAGCAGGAGGCGATGATCGGCGACTCCGATGAGGAACCCGCCGTCTTTTTCCTGCGGAAGGCCCTGCTGCAGTTCGTTCCACGCAATGGCGAACTGCCCCTCGGTACGCTTGTGCTCAAAGCCATAGAGCCGAACGTACTTGATGAGAATATTCAGGCTATGAATAAAGCCGCGCGCGGACGCGTTCCGACTCTCTCGTGCTGTGGCCGCAGTAGGAATACGGGTGCTCCTAAATTGAGTACCGCACTAGCCTAATGCCTACAGGTAAGGCGTTACACATTACGGAGGTAATAGACCACCCCTAGTGTGAGAAATCGGGTTTTGCCTTTGTTACGCGGATATCGCCCAAATTAATCGTGGATTTGCCTGGAATCAGATTTTTGGCGAGAATTGCCTGCCCGCCACAGGGAGGCGCTTTGTCCACTACCGCGATGAAGACAGTCGGAACGAATGCGATTTCTCCTCACCCCTCCGGTTCCCCGCCGGTAGTGTTTGCATTTGGAATTGCAGCACTGCTGACGGGAATAAAGCTCTTGATTCACCTTTCATTGAGCGGACGCTACGGATATTTTCGCGATGAACTTTATTATTTGGATTGCGGGCGCCATTTGGGTTTCGGATATGTGGACCACGCTCCAATGATCGGCCTGGTGGCACGGACCGCGTTGCTGCTCGGAGGAGCTTTGCCAGTGCTGCGAATGTTTCCGGCGCTCGCCGGCGCGCTCCTGGTTGCACTCACCATGCTGATGACGTGGCGCTTGGGAGGCGACAAATTTGCCCAAACACTTGCTGGCTTATCGATTCTACTCGTCCCGATTTACCTCGCGATGGATAGTCTGATGACGATGAATACTTTTGAGCCGTTGTTTTGGATGGGGTGCATTTATGTCCTCATTCGTATTATCCAGACCGGGGATTCTCGACTTTGGATTTGGTTCGGCGTACTTGCAGGCCTCGGGCTCATGAACAAACATTCCACAGGCTTCTTCGGGGTGGTGGTTGTAATTGGTCTGCTTCTAACGGAGCATCGCAGGGAATTCGCGAAACCTTGGATTTGGATTGCTGCACTCGTTGCGGTGTTCATCCTTTCGCCGAATTTGATTTGGCAGATTCATCATCATTTTCCGACCCTGGAAGATCTTCACAATGTGCGAGTCACTGGGAAGAATATCGAACTGCCACCTCTAAAATTCATCCTGCAGCAAATTCTCGTGATGCACCCTGTTCTGTTTTGCATTTGGATCGCGGGGTTGTGGCATTTCCTTTTAGGAGGAGGAAAGAAATATCGCCTATTGGGCTGGACGTTCTTAGCATTCTTCGGAATGATGATGGCGTTGCACGGCAAGGACTACTATGTGATCCCGATTTATCCGATGCTGTTCGCGGGTGGCGCTGTAGCCTTGGACAGCGCCTTGGGCCACTGGCGTCTTACGCAAGGGAAGCTCTGGCCCAAAGCTGCGATGATCACTTTCATCGTTATTAACGGAGCCCTGCTTGCCCCTTTGATGCTGCCCCTGCTGTCTCCCGAGAAGTATGTCGCCTACGGGCGGGCGTTGCATTACATACCGCCAAAACAAGAGACACATCAGGAATCCCAATGGCCGCAGCCCTGGGCGGATCAGTTCGGCTGGCCGGAACTGGTGAGCCAAGTTGCGCAAATCTATAACTCTCTCCCGCCGGAGGAACGAAGCAAGACAGGGATTCTCACCGGCAACTATGGAGAAGCCGGAGCAATCGATTTATTCGGTTCGAAGTATGGGTTGCCGACCGCGATGAGCGGACATCAGACTTATTACTATTGGGGCACGCACGGGATCGAACCAGTGAATTTAATCACGCTTCAATATGGGCCGAGGTATCTGAATGAGATTTGTAACTCCGTCGAAACGGCAACGACGCACCATAACTCCTGGGGAATGGGCGAGGAGAATCAGGCGATTTACGTTTGCCACGGACTGAGGAAGCCCTTAGCAGAAATCTGGGCTGATCAGAAACATTGGAATTGAAAGAGGGGACAGATCTGGCGGGGATTTTCTCCCCGCCCACCTGCTCTGATTTGCGCTGGAGAGCGCGTGGGTCTACTTTTCGCCGATTGCGAAATTCACTACTGCAAGGGTTTTTGGGGAGACGGACACGTTCTTTTCCCAGGTTCTCGGTTCACTGAAAACGGGACGGTCAACCTTCTTTTCCGTCAGCACATCGAACGAGCCTTCTTGCCGCACCACGTTCCAACCCTCGTGCCAAGCGACGATTTGATACTGACCGGGAGGTACTCCAGTCAACTTGAATTTTCCGTTCTCGTCTGTAACGGCGTAGTAAGGATGAGATACCACCATTACTTCAGCGTTCATCCAGACGTGCCCGCCATTGCATTTCAAGTTCACCAGTCCCGGAGTGTTCATAGGACGAGAAACCGTTTGATTGGTGAAAGGGAACGGCAAGTTGTAGGTAGCCGCACCATCCATGTGCACGGTGTGCAGCACAGGGTCGGAGCTCTTCATCTCGAGTCCCGTGCTTGACGGCACAAGAAGGACGTGCGGTTCATAGCGGCATTGCTTTTGGTTGAGAAAACGTCTGGGCTCAGGAATATCCATTGCTTTCCCGCGCGAGACGTCTTTCAAAAAAACTATAGTGTTCGCGACCCCGCCGTCCTGTCCCACAATCAGGCGTTCTAGATCGGTGCGTTTGTGGGAATCAGGATCACATACGGCCGCGTCTTTTGTGATAGGAAAAGTCAGCGCGCGGGGAACGGTACCGGACCATTTAACGGTTCCAGTAATGCTTCCACCATCATCCACGGATATAACTTGGTAGTTGTTCTGGGCTGCGGAGTGTTCCGCGCTTATAACCGAGAGGGCGGCTAAAACCGAAACAGCGAGGATTTTAAACATCGTGTACCTACTTCTAAGCTCAAGCGTAAGGCCCGTTCTTTCGTGATGAATCGTAGGACGATACTTTGGAGTTGCGCAAGTAACCGAAGTAATCAGACCTTAAAAAGGCGGGAATATGCCCGATCTTGTCAGTCAGCTTGGCTGGCCGCGGGAGAGATTTGGCCGGCAGCGGGACGCTTCCTCCGGCTTGCCCAGAAGCGCAAACGATCCATATATAAGTACACGACTGGAGTGGTGTAGAGCGTGAGGGCCTGGCTTACGATTAGCCCCCCGACGATCGTAATCCCAAGGGGACGGCGCAACTCAGATCCGGTCCCGGTTCCAAGTGCCAAGGGCAAGCCGCCGAGCAGGGCCGCCATGGTCGTCATAATAATCGGGCGAAACCGCAGGAGACAGGCCTCGTGAATGGCGTCGATCGATGATTTTCCTTCTCGGCGCTCGGCATCCAGGGCGAAATCGATCATCATGATGGCATTCTTCTTGACGATTCCGATCAAGAGAATGATTCCTATCAAACCGATCACATTCAATTCGTTATGGGTGAGTAGTAGCGCGAGGATTGCACCTACGCCAGCCGACGGAATGGTCGAGAGAATAGTGATGGGGTGAATGTAACTCTCATACAGAATCCCAAGCACAATGTAGACCGCGAACAGGGCGGTGAGAATGAGCACTGGTTCGCTGGCGAGGGAATCCTGAAAAGCTGCCGCCGTACCTTGAAAACTAGCGCGGATAGTAGTAGGGAACCCTATTGATCGCTCTGCGTTTTCAATCGCAATGGTCGCTTGTCCGAGTGAAACATTTGGGGCGAGATTAAAAGACAGGGTGACAGAAGGGAATTGTCCTTGATGATTGACGGCTAACGCGGTGTTTGCGGGGCCGAAGTGCGTGAATGCTGAGAGCGGAACCATCGAACCATTTGACGAATGTACGTAAACATTATTAAGAGTGTCCGGGCTTTGCTGAAATTCGGGAGCGACCTCCATGACTACGTGGTACTGATTCAGTTGCTCGAATATGGTTGAAACTTGACGCTGTCCAAACGCGTCATACAACGCATTATCGATGTCAACCGGAGCAACACCCAGTCGTCCTGCTGTGTCACGATCAATGATAATGTTAGTCTCAAGGCCTTTATCCTGCTGGTCTGTGTTGGCATCGCGCAACTCGGGCATGGTACGAAACTTTTGAAGCAGCAGCGGTGCCCATTTGCTCAGCTCATTCAGGTCTTCTCCTTGCAGAGTGTACTGATACTGCGCCTGACTCTGTCTGCCACCGATGGTTAAATCCTGAGCTGATTGCATGTACAAAGTAGCTCCAGGAACCACCGCCAGTTTTTTTCTAAGATCAGCTATCACCTGGTCCGCCGTTTTCTTGCGCACACCAAGCGGCTTGAGGGTGATGAACATGCGTCCCTGATTGAGAGCGGTATTGCCTCCGGCAAAACCGACGATAGTCTGCACGTCGGGATCTTTCATAACGATACTCACAAACTGGAACATCTTCTGGCTCATGGCCTGGAAGGAAATATCCTGCGCAGCTTGCACCGATCCGGTTACGCGTCCCGTGTCCTGCTGGGGGAAGAAGCCTTTCGGAACGACGATGTAAAGATACACCGTCAGGCCGGCCGTGATAATAGCGATAAACAGCACCGGAAGCTGGTGGCGCAAAACCCACCCCAGGCTCACGCGATAAATATCCAGAACCTTGTCGAAAACCTTTTGCGTGAAGTTGAATGCGCGGCCATGCTTCTCTTCATGCATGGGCTTTAGAATCTGGGCGCACATGGAGGGCGTCGTACTGAGTGATACCAGCAGCGACACTCCAATTGCGATGCTCAATGTGACCGCGAATTCGCGAAAGAGCCGACCGACGATACCGCCCATCATGAGGATCGGAATGAATACCGCGACCAACGAGGTGCTCATGGAGAGCACGGTGAAGCCAATCTCACGAGCGCCCCGATACGCCGCCTGCACCGGCGGCATTCCTTGCTCTAGGTATCGCGTGATGTTTTCAAGAACCACGATAGCGTCATCGACCACAAAACCAGTCGAAATGGCCAATGCCATGAGTGAAAGGTTGTCGAGGCTGTAATGCAAGAGGTACATCACCCCGAACGTCCCAATCAATGAAAGCGGAACGGCTATGCTGGGAATGATCGTCGCTCGAACAGTGCGGAGGAAGACGAAGACTACGAAAATGACGAGAATGATCGACAGCAGCAGCGTGATTTCGATGTCGTGCACCGAAGCCCGAATTGTGGTCGTCCGGTCCATGACAACGTTAATGTCGATTGCTGGCGAGATCGACGACCGTAGCTGGGGTAAAAGCGAGTAGACGTTATCGGCAGTCCCGATAATATTCGCGCCTGGCTGACGGAAAATGATGATGAGCACAGCGCGCTTGCCGCTGGACAGTCCAATCACATGGGCGTCTTCGACGGAATCCTGGACGTCGGCCACATCTCCCAGACGCACTGCGGCTCCCGTGCCATTGTTGTAGGCGACAATTAGAGGGCTGTACTGGCTGGCCTGAGTGATCTGATCATTGTCGTTGAGTGACCAGGCGTTGTTTGAATTCGCAACTTGGCCCTTGGCTAAATTTGCGTTGGCACTGCCAAGTGCGGTGCGCACGGCATCGAGCCCGACACCGAACTTGTTAAGCAAGTTCGGGTTGACTTCGGCGCGCACCGCCGGGTTCGCTCCACCGCCGACAAAAACCTGGCCTACACCGCTGACCTGCGCGAGCTTTTGGGCAAGTACCGAATTTGCCTGATCGTAAATCTTGGGAAGTTGAATACTGTCTGAGGTCAACGCCAGAATCAGAATCGGGGCGTCGGCGGGATTTACTTTCCTGTAAGTTGGATTTCCCGGAAGGTACGATGGCAACTGGCTTCGAGCAGCGTTGATTGCAGCCTGCACGTCCCGTCCGGCGGCATCAATGTTCCGGTTCAGATCGAACTGCAGAACGATACTGGTGGAACCAAGCTGACTCGTGGAGGTCATTTGGTTCACGCCAGCTATTCGTCCGAATTGACGTTCTAGCGGGGTCGCGACCGCCGAAGCCATGGTTTCCGGGCTTGCACCAGGAAGGCTTGCGCCAACTTGGATAACAGGAAATTCGACTTGAGGAAGAGGCGCAACCGGAAGAAAGTTGAATGCAAGGGCTCCCGACAACAATAGCGCCAGCGTCAGCAGCGACGTTCCTATGGGCCGTTTGATAAAGGGAGTGGAAATGCTCATTGTCGCTCTGTTGGAAATCCTAATCTCCCGTAACAGGCTGCTCCTCTGGAATCGGATTTCCGATGTGGTACTTTTCAAATTTCTTAGCTAGCCGGTCGAAGTACAAATAAACGACAGGCGTGGTAAATAACGTGAGCGCCTGGCTGACGATAAGGCCGCCAACGATTGTGATTCCCAATGGATGACGCAATTCCGATCCCGTTCCGCTGCCTAAGGCAAGAGGCAATCCGCCCAGCAACGCGGCCATAGTAGTCATCATGATGGGGCGAAAGCGCAGCAAGCAGGCTTGATAGATCGATTCTTCCGGGGTCTTATGTTCAACTCGCTCGGCTTCGAGTGCGAAGTCGATCATCATGATGGCATTCTTCTTCACAATTCCAATCAGCAGAATGATTCCAATCAGCCCGACTACCCCGAGATCATTGCCCGTGAGTAGCAGTGCAAGAATCGCTCCCACTCCGGCCGACGGCAGCGTTGAGAGGATTGTGATCGGATGAATATAGCTTTCGTACAAGACTCCCAAAACGATGTAAACCGTGACGATCGCGGCAACGATCAGCCAAGGCTCGGATGACAGCGAATTTTGGAATGCGGCCGCTGTCCCTTGAAAACTGGTATGGATGCTGGGCGGGAGTCCAATTTCCTTCTCCGCTGCGTCAATCGCTTTTGTTGCATCGCCCAGCGATTTGCCATTCGCCAAGTTAAAAGAAAGCGTGACTACAGGGAATTGTCCCTGGTGATTGATCGCCAATGTCGTGGTCGAGACGTTCATGTGTGTAAAAGCCGAGAGTGGCACCTGCGTTCCCATTGTCGACTTGACGTAGAGGTCTTTGAGAGCGCCTGGATTCTGCTGGAATTGGGGATCGACCTCCATCACCACGTGATACTGATTCAGTTGCGTAAAGATGGTCGACACTTGCCGCTGCCCGAAAGCGTCATAAAGCGTGTTGTCTATGTTTGCCGGCGGAATTCCTAAGCGGGACGAGGTATCGCGGTCGATGACGAGATCGGCCTGCAGTGCGCCATTCTGCTCATCTGTTGCTACATCCAGCAATTCGGGAAGACTACGCAGCTTGTTTACCAATTGCGCGGAATACCTCGCCAGTTCCTGCGCGTTCGCATCTTCCATCGAGTATTGATACTGCGTGCGGCTGACCCGGTCTTCCACCGTGAGATCCTGCACAGGCTGCATATAGAGGGTGATGCCTTGTACTTGCTGTGTCAGTTGCGGCGTCAACCGGCGAATGATTTCTGTAGCGCTGGCTTTACGTTGATCGCGGGGCTTCAAATTGATCTGAATGCGTCCGCTATTGGGAGTGAGATTGGTGCCATCAACCCCGATAAAAGACGACAAACTGGTTACATCAGGATCTTTGAGGATGACACGAGCCAGCGCTTGTTGCCGTTCGGCCATGGCGGAGAAAGATGTATTCTGCGGAGCATCGGAAATACCGAGAATCAGCCCTGTGTCCTGGACCGGGAAGAAACCTTTGGGCACGATCATGTACAGAAACAAAGTCAGAATAAGCGTGCCAACAGTTACGAGCAGTGTGATGGTCTGGTGCTTCAGAACAAATTTAAGTGAACTGCCATACCACTCGATGACCTTGTTATAGAAATTTTCTGATGCTTTATAGAAACGGCTCTCATTGTTAGGATCTTTGGGCTTGAGCAGCTTGGCGCACATCATAGGGGTCAAACTCAAAGAAACCGCAGCCGAAACCAAGATGGTCACAGCGAGGGTGACAGCAAACTCGCGGAAGAGCCGGCCAACAATATCGGCCATGAACAAGAGCGGAATCAGCACGGCAATCAAAGAGACTGTCAGCGATACGATCGTGAATCCGATCTGTCCTGCGCCTTTCAAAGCTGCATCGAGAGGAGAATCACCTTCTTCCAAAAAACGGTCGATATTTTCGATCATCACGATGGCATCATCGACGACGAATCCCGTGGAGATGGTGAGGGCCATCAACGTGAGATTGTTGAGGCTGTACCCGAGCAGGTACATTACGCCAAAAGTTCCCACAATTGAGAGCGGCACGGCGACGCTGGGAATGATTGTGGCGTAAACGTTCCGTAAGAATAGGAAGATCACCATCACAACCAGCGCAATGGTGAGCATCAATTCGAACTCGACGTCTTTTACGGATGCGCGGATGGTCTCCGTGCGGTCGGTCAGAATCGAAACTTTAACCGCACCGGGTAGTGACGCTTGAAGTTGAGGTAACAGCTTCTTGATCTTGTCTACGACGCCAATGATATTTGCGCCCGGCTGCCGCTGGATATTCATGATCACGGCGGGATCAGTATTCATCCATGCCGCTTGCATTGTGTTCTCTATGCCGTCTGTGACATTCGCCACATCGGACAGCCGAACCGGCGAGCCGTTGCGATAAGCCACGATAACTGGTCCGTATTGGGGACCCGAAGTAAGCTGGTCATTGGCTGCAATAGTGAAGGACTGACGCGGTCCGTTCAGCGTACCTTTGGCTTGGTCGACATTTGTGGCAGCCAGCGCAGTTCGAACGTCTTCCAAACTCAGATCGTAAGCCGCCAATGCTGTGGGGTTCGCCTGAATTCTCACTGCAGGCTTTTGACCGCCGCTAATAGACACAAGTCCGACGCCTGTCACCTGGGAAATCTTCTGCGCCATTTGCGTGTCCGCAAGATCTTCAACTTTCGAGAGAGGCAGCGTGTTGGAAGTCAGCGCGAGCGTCAGGATTGGCGTGTCCGCCGGATTTACCTTGCTGTAAATCGGAGGATTGGGCAGGTTCGCGGGAAGATAGGTTTGGGCAGCATTAATCGCAGCCTGAACCTGTTGCTCTTCTACATCAATATTTTGATCCAGTGCAAACTGAAGGGTGATGACCGAGGCGCCAAACGAGCTGGTTGATGTCATCTGGCTCAGGCCGGGCACTTGGCCGAACTGGCGCTCGAGCGGAGCTGTTACGGACGACGCCGTCACCTCCGGGTCAGCACCGGGATAGAACGTCATCACCTGGATGGTTGGATAATCGACCTCCGGCAACGCGGAAACGGGCAGTTGCCGATATGCCACTATTCCGACCAGCATGATTGCAACCATCAATAGCGCGGTTGCTACGGGTCGGAGAATAAAAAGTCGCGATGGATTCATTGCGCCTGTGTTCCCGTTGTCCTCGCGGAAGAGCTGGTTTCCGAGGAAGTGCTATCCGGAGAAGCTGCGGTTGATCTTGAGCGTGCCGGAGCTGTGCGGCCCGAGGTTGGAGTTCCCCCTGCTTGTTGTGGCTGATTGCCTTGATTCTGGAAGTGTGGCTCGACCTTGCTTCCAGCCTGCAACTTGTCCTGACCATCGGTCACGACAACTTCAGTTGCAGCTAGGCCATTTGAAATCACTGACACATTGTTTTGAGTGAAGGCAACAGCCACGGGCCTGATGTCGACAGTCTTGTCCTGCTTCGCAACGAAGACATAGGTTCCTTGCGGACCACGTTGAACCGCAGCAGCGGGAACAACGAGAGCATTTTTCTTAACGTCCAGTAAGAGGTGGATGTTCACGAATTGATTCGGCCAGAGCGAATTATCTTTGTTTTCGAAGACTGCCTTGAGCTTACCGGTTCCGGTAGTCTGATCAATCTGGTTGTCAATGGTCAGCAGTTTTCCGGAAGCAAGCTTAGTTTGATCGTCACGGCTGTAGGCATCTACTTCAAGCGTTCCCTTGCCCATACGCTGCGCTACCGCTGGAAGGTTGTCTTCGGGCAGAGTGAAAACAGTAGTAATCGGCTGCAGTTGCGTGACTACGAGCATGGGCGTCGTATCAGCCGCGTGAACGATGTTGCCCGGATCGACTTGCCTTAACCCAACCCGTCCCGTCACAGGCGAGGTAATGTGGCAATAGACAAGTTGTAGCTTGGCATTATCGATTGCGGCCTGATCGTTTCTAACCGCACCATCTAGCTGATCGACGGTGGAGGATTGGGTATCCACTTGCTGCTGCGACATCGCTCCGGAACTCTGCAATAGTCCTTTGAAACGCGTGAGATTTAGTTTGGCATCGCGCAGAGAAGCCTGATCTTTGAAAAGCTGTGCCTCTGTCTGTTCGAGTTGAACCTGAAAAGGACGGGGATCAATGACGGCAAGCAGGTCGCCCTTCTTCACGTTCTGTCCCTCTTTGAAATTCACCTCGACCAACTCGCCATCGACGCGGCTCTTTAGGCTGACCGTATAGAAGGCAGTGACGGAGCCGAGGCCGGTCAGATAGTAGGGAACGTTCTCGACTTGGACCGAGGTAACAGTGACGGGCATGACGCCGGGCCCCGCCAATCTGGCTGCTGGTTTGGAATCCGAACTGGCGCAGCCCGTCCAAAAAGCACCGATGGACAGGAGTATTCCAACGACTAAAGCTTTGACCAGAATCTTGGGACGA
>JAOAPG010000227.1 GCA_025462785.1 Acidobacteriaceae bacterium | reverse complement strand
TCATCTTCATTCTTATGAAAGACTTGAGTCGATGAAGCGATTGTACGAAAATCAAAACCGGGAAGACATAGATCTGAGAAAACCTGTTCGATCGTTCTTTTTCCAAGTTGGCTACGTTGCTGTTCGCTGGTTTCTGATTCCAGTATTTGGCTGCGCACTCGCGTCAGCCCAGATCTCGGGCACTAGTCCGGGCACTTCCAATACACAGCCGGCGCAATCGAGTCCCACCCTGCAGGGCAGCGGATCCAGCAGCAGTAACTACGGCGGAGGGAGCGGCGCCAGTGCAACCAGCATTCTAAGCCAGAGTCCATACGGCGGCAGCGTTCCGGAAGGAAAAGCGACTTCGGAAGTTTTGCCGCTGTCATTTAAGGACGCGATTGATCGCGCGCTGAGAAATAATTTGGGAGTGTTACTCGAAAGCGACAACACACTCGCCGCACGCGGACAAAGATGGCATGAGCTTAGCGCTCTTCTTCCGCACGTGAGTGCTTCAGCTAATCAGAGTGTCGAACAAATTGATCTTGCCGCACTAGGGTTTCGCTTCACCTTCCCAGGCATTCCGAAGGTCATCGGTCCTGTTGGAATTTGGCAATCGCAAGTTTCCCTTAGCCAATCAATTTTCGACTTCAATGCCATTGAACGAACTCGCGGAGCATCTGCAAATTTGGAAGCCGCGCACCTCTCCTACAAAGACGCTAGAGATATTGTGGTTTTGGCGGCTGGCAATGCCTATCTCGAAACGCTTGCGAGTGCGGCCAGGGTAGAGACGGCGCAGGCGCAAGTGATTACCGCACAGACCGTGTACGACAGGTCCGTGGATCAGCAAAAAGCCGGAGTGAGTCCTGCGATTGACGTTCTGCGAGCCCGGGTCGAACTGCAGAGCCAACAGCAACAATTAATCGTCGCAAAGAACAATTACGCGAAGCAAAAACTCACGTTGGGCCGAACGATCGGACTTCCTCCCGGCCAGGAGTTCAGTCTCACAGACAAGGCTCCTTACGCGCCGCTCGCCGCCATGGGGGTACAAGAGGCGTTGCAGCGCGCTTATGCTACGCGTTCGGATTACATGGCTGCGGCGCAGCAGGTACGCTCCGCCGAGTACCTTCGACGTGCTGCAACAGCCGAACATTATCCGACACTCGGCATCGCGGGGTACTATGGCGATTCTGGCATTCGTCCTGGAAGTTCCCACGGCGTATTTCAGGCTGGCGTAACGCTCGATATCCCAATCTTTGCGGGTGGAAAGGTCCACGGAGACGTCTTGGAATCCGAAGCTTCGCTTCGGCAAGCTCGACAGCAACTGGAAAACTTGCGTGGACAAATCGATCTCGATGTCCGCAGCGCACTGCTCGATTTGGCTTCAGCTGCCGAACAAGTAGAAGTGGCGCGGAGCACTGTCGACCTCGCGAATCAGACCCTCATCCAATCGCAGGACCGGTTTACGGCAGGCGTGACCGACAATCTTGAAGTAGTGCAGGCACAGGAATCTGTCACCTCCGCCAACGAAAATTATATTTCCAGCCTTTATGCTCACAATCTCGCGAAGGTAGAATTAGCTCGTGCAATCGGCTTCGCGGAACAGGGTGTAAGGCTTTATCTGCAAGGCAAGTAAATCATGGCGCAAAATACTGATACCGCGGTACAAGATCCTCAGACCGGCAGGCAGTCCGACGTACAAACGACCGAAGAGCGGGCGCAAGACACACAACACGCGCCTCTTCCCGCTTCCGACAGCGATCTGCGGCGAAGCCAATTCAATCTGCGCAATCCGCGCTTCCGCATGTTCCTAATTCTGGGATTGATCGTGCTGGTTGTGGCCGGGTTCTTTTTATGGAGATATTTCAGCAGCTTTGAAGACACCGACGACGCGCAGATCGACGGCCACTTGAACTCCATCAGTGCCCGCATCACAGGGCACGTGGTAAAACTCTTGATCACGGATAACCAATACGTCGAAGCGGGCACTCCGCTGGCGCAAATTGATCCCACTGATTATCAGGTTGCGCTTGACCGCGCCAAGGCCGACTATCAGGACGCTCTAGCGCAGGCTCGCGCTGCCGAAGTAAATGTCCCGCTTATTTCGGTAAACACCGGCAGCCAACTCTCCAGCGCGCAAGCGGACATTTTGAATGCACAAGCGGGAATTGCAAGTGCTCGCAAGCAATACGATGCTGCTGTAGCGCAGCAAACCCAGGCAGAAGCGAACAACGAGAGGGCACAGGCCGACCTCGTGCGCTATAAGCTGCTAGTCGACAAACAAGAAATTTCTCAGCAGCAATACGATCAGGCCTTGGCCGCTGCCAGAGCGGCCGCCGCTACCGTCGAGGCTGCCCGCGCCTCTGCCGCTGCGGCACAACAGGAGATCAGCCAGGCGCAAGCCAGGCTGGCACAGGCAGAAGCGAATGCGCGGTACGCGAAAACCGCTCCGCAACAGGTGGCGGTCACCAGATCCCGCGCGCAATCCGCACAGGCCCAGGCAGATATGAAGAAGGCTGCACTGGACCAGGCGCAGCTCAATCTTCAATACACCCTTATCGTGGCTCCGGTAAATGGAATCGT
Source organism: Acidobacteriaceae bacterium (assembly GCA_025462785.1). GTDB lineage: Bacteria > Acidobacteriota > Terriglobia > Terriglobales > Acidobacteriaceae > JAOAPG01. The sequence goes on along the minus strand of JAOAPG010000227.1, from coordinate 18,123 downwards.
CACCAACCGTACCGTGGAAGTAGGGCAAAACGTCCAGATCGGGCAAGACCTGATGAAGATCATCAATCTGGATGACATATGGGTCACGGCCAATTTCAAGGAAACGCAACTTCGCGAAATGCAAGCCGGGCAAGCCGTCAACATCAACGTAGAAACCAACGGCAAGGACTATAAGGGGCACGTCAAGAGCATTGCCGGGGCCAGCGTATCGATAACCAGCCTGCTTCCTCCGGAAAATGCCACCGGAAACTACGTAAAAGTGGTGCAACGCATCCCGGTGAAGATAACGTTTGATCCGGGAGAGACTCGCGAGCACGTGCTGCGACCCGGAATGTCGGTGGAACCAAAAGTCTGGATTCGATGATGGGTTCTAGGCTATCCTTGGCAGGGAGCCGATTGTGTACCGGGTCATCACGGTCGAACGCGAATACGGATGCGGCGGCGGCGAGATCGCATGTGAGCTTGCCAAGCGCCTGGGATGGAAACTCTGGGACCACGCGCTCACCGAAGAAATTGCGAAGTCAGCAAACGTGGATTGCCTAGCGGTTGAGCGCTGCCAGGAACGCGTGGACAGTTCGTTCCGGCGGTTAGCAAAGGTGTTTCTGAGGGGTAGTCACGAGCGCAGTATGCCTATTTCAAGCGCGCCGTTTGACGCCGATCGGCTGGTCGAGGTCGGTGAAGAGGTAATGCAGCATATCGTTCGTGAGGGAAAGTGCGTAATCGTTGGACGCGGCGCTCCCTACTTATTGCGGCAACAGCCCGACACTTTCCACGTCTTTCTATACGCGCCCCGGGCAGAGAAAATCCGCCGTCTGAAGGAGAGCGGACGTTGCCCTAACAGCACAAATATTGAGGAATTGGTCGATACGATTGACCGCGAGCGGATCACCTTCGTAAAACACTATTTCGGGGCCGACTGGCCGACCCGATCCCTGTACCACATGATGGTGAATACCGCGATTGGCAATGACAATGTCATCTCGGCAATCATGCACACCATGCAAGATCTGGATAAAAGATCCGCTGCAAAACTCACAGACTTTCAGCCAGGTCAGGTTTTATCCGCCAGTTAGGGATTGTCCCACCGAAGAAGTCTCAACGCCCTGTCAGCGTTTTCCTCAGTCTAAGGCAGCACAATTCGACCTCATTGTGATTTTCCGCACAGTCTAACGTCTGGTGATCCGCTAACATCCTCTTGCTTCCGTCAGAGGCTGGTCTCGTTCCAATACGAGGCTAAGTATGTCGATTTGTTTTCGGAAGTTCTCTGCCCCGCTTCGGCTGCTCTTTTTTGTTGCAGTTATCGCTGCATTTGTCCCATGCGGACTGGCAGCGCAAATCACTGCTGATCCACTGCCCCCGACTCTGGCATTTAGTGCCCTCACTCTGCGGCAACTCACTCACAGCTCTGGTTACATTTTTGCGGGCACTGTTACGGCTATCCAGCCGGTGAGGACAGATCCCAACAAACTCGCCACTGTGCGAATCACCTTTCGCGTAGATCAGGCGGTTCGCGGTGTTCGCGTCGGCCGCTTCTTTACCGCTCGCGAGTGGGCAGGATTATGGGAATCCGGCGAGCGTTATCGCGTTGGCCAACATTTATTTCTGTTTCTCTACCCGACCAGCAAGTTGGGGCTAACTAGTACCGTGGGCAGATGGCAAGGCCGCTTCGCCCTCGATGCGCGAGGAGAATTCATTCTCGGGCAAGAGCACGCAATTGCAAATCCCATTGTCAGGTCCCCTTGGAATGGCAACAAGTTGCGCGTGGCATTCGCGAATTCAGACGAGCCATCCGCCAGGCTGAGGAGGGAGAATGATGAACGAAAAGTTCTCTCAAGTTGCGGGGACAATTCGCGGCAGCATCGGTCTCGCTCTTATCCATCGCCATCGCAATCTCATGCGTCTCGCCCAACACGCCAGCTTGAATTCCAAGATCATCCGGATCCTATGGTGTCTGCTTTACGCCCTTGCCGTGGGTTTGGTGCTGTTGTTTCTTCCACAATTTGCTCGCGCTGGCGGTCCGCGTTACATCGCCGGGGTCAGCTATTTCGATCCGGGCACAACCGGGGTTCCGCTTACATGGGCGCAAGGTGCAATAAGCTATTACACCGATCAGGGCAATCTCAGTTCTATTTTGCCGGGTCCGAGCGCCGACGCATTTGTAGCCAATGGCTTCAGCCAATGGACTTCCATTCCCACCGCAGCAGTCGTAGCAACCCGCGCGGGCCAACTTGGGGAGGACGTGAGCGGAGCCAATGTAATCGTAAATGGCAATGGCTCGATAACGATGCCATCTGACGTATTGCCCACCGCTGTCGGCACACCTCTGGGTATTGTGTATGACGCAGATGGCAGTGTCACGAGTGCTCTCTTAGGACAAGGCGCGGGCGATCCGGCGAACTGCTTCACTAACGCGGTTTTTGGCGGAGTCGACAATTTCGCGACAAATGCGCAATTCCTGCACGGGTTGGTGATCCTGAACGGCAACTGCGCACAGAGCTCAAGCCAATTGCCCGACGTAGAATATAGGTTAGTCCGCGTGCTCGGCAGAATATTGGGGCTCGACTGGTCGCGACCTGCTCCGGCCGAGACACCGTCATCCTTCAACACTTTATATTTTGGAGAAACGCGGCTCGACGCTCAAATTCTGCAAACAACAAGCTTTCGCCTAGCAATTTCGGATTACCGCGGGGATGGGCGGCCAGATTATCGCTACCACGCACGAATATTTTACGGGGACAGCGTGACTCCAGCCCGGGCGAATGTCGCGGGAGGAACGCCGCTCGCAGTTCAGGGCTTGGGCTTTCAGCCGAATACTCTGGTCAAACTTGGAAGCATGAACGCTCCGCAGTTGGCGCTTTCTTCCAACCAGATGCTGGTGAATGCTCCGGCTATGCAAGATGGCCTCCAAGAAATTGTGCTTAGTGATGCTCCCACCGGAGCGGGTTCCACGATGACCGGAGTTCTAACTTACGGCGCCGGACCGAGCGACAAGATCCGGTTGGTATCAGGTAGTAATCCTGCAACCCCGGTCGGCGGACAAGCCCCCAATCCGATTCGCATTCAGGTCGTCGCACCCGACGGGACGACACCCGTTGCGGGCGCCAGTGTGTTTCTAACTTCGACCCCAGCATTAACTTTTTCGGCTTGCTCTGGGGGAGTGAGCTGCACCGTTCTCACAGATCAAACTGGAGTCGTGTCGACACAAGTTACGGTCCGCACGGCTGGCGTGATGACAATCACTGCGAAGCTTGCGCCCGCTTCATATTCATCGCCCAAGCAGGTGCAAACGACGTTGCTGGGAACGTCGTCCTCTTTAGATCTTTCGCTGGCCTCTCCATATGCATGGATTGCGCAAGGCGTAACGGTCGGCATTCCTCTTACCGCACGTGCTCTCAACAATGGGGTACCTATAAGCGGCACGACAATCGCACAAGATCGTAAGAGGTTCGGGGACACTCAGCACGGCGTCCGCAACTACCAACGCTGGGGGACACGCGACCTCCACGCTGCAAATTCCGGCCATGTCAGGTGACGTGCAAGTAAGCGTATGCGCTGAACACGGAGATGCTCCGTGTCAGAGCTTCTACGGAACCTCTGTACCTGCGAGTGCGCTTCAAACACAAACCGTCTCTGGCATGAGTCAAGAATTGCTCGTAGGACAAAACTTCGCGCCAATAACAATCCGCGTGACTGATTCTTCGGCTCCGCCAAATCCGGTGCTCGGAGCGGGAGTTGCCTTTCAAATGATGGTTGGCAGACTGCCGAACAATCAGCCGATTATTTTTGTGGGGCAAGCCGGAGTCACGCAACCTGAGATCCCGGTAATCTTGTCGTCCTCACAAGTAATAATCGAGTCGGACGCAAACGGACTGGCGAGCATTCAGCCCTCGGCGGGAGGAATACAGGGACCGATAGTGATCCTCGGAGCAGCCGGGGCGGGAAACAATACGGTGCAGTTTGCACTGCAATCGCTACCGGTGAAGTGATGCTGCGGACGGATTATTCTTGTGCGAATTAACCTTTCCCGCGAAACTGTCACCCTGAGCGCAGCTGATCCATCCGCTTGCGAATGGATCAGCGGAGTCGAAGGGCCTCTACTCTCGCAATAATGCTTCGCGCCGCCAGGTCTTCGTCAGTTTGCCCCTCACTTCTTCACCCACTGATCCACCCAGTCATTCACCGTCTTGTACCAGAGCTGGCTGTTCTGCGCCTTAAGCACCCAATGTCCTTCGTCGGGGAAGTACAGCATCTTTGAAGGAACCTTCAGCCGCTGCAAGGTCGTGAAGAGTTGAAAGCCCTCCGAAACATCCAGTCGGTAATCGAGCTGCCCGTGAACGACCAGCGTCGGCGTCTTGAAATTCGTGGCTGACAATTGCGGAGACCATTTCCGGTAAAGCTCGCGGTTGTTGTAAGCAGTGCCCTTGAACTCCCATTCGTTGAACCACAGCTCCTCGGTTGTTCCCCATGCCGACTCCGTGTTGAACATGCCATCATGGGTCACGATGCATTTGAAGCGATCAGTGTGGCCGAGAATCCAGTTGGTCATGTATCCGCCGTAGCTAGCTCCGAGCGCGCACTCGCGATCCTTGTCTATGAACGGAAACGTCTTCTCCGCATAATCCAGGCCCTTCATCAAATCCTGAAACGGAGCGCCGCCCCAATCGCCATTGATGGCGTCGATGAATTTCTGACCGTATCCAGTCGAACCGTGGAAGTTAATCATGATGACGACGTATCCGTTGGCTGCGAAGAGTTCGGGATTCCAGCGATAACTCCAGTCGTCTCCCCAAGCACCCTCAGGCCCGCCGTGGATGAGGAATTTGACGGGATATTTCTTATTGGGATCGAAGTTGGGCGGCTTGACGAGGAAGCCTTCGACTTTGTCGTTGAGGGCACCAGTAAACCAGAAGGGCTCGAGAGGGGACATATCGATGTGCGAAAGGACACCCGCGTTCACATGCGTGAGTCGTCGGACATCGCCATGGTTCGGTGCTCGTCCCCAGATCTCATCTGGCTCATCCAGCGCCATCCGAGTGAACAGGAGTACGCCGTTGGCCGTAAATAAAGGATTATCGGAGGATCCGGTAATCATAGTGGTAAAGTTCCGAGCGGCAACTGGGAGGTCTGCCGAGGAAATGGGCAAGTTCTCTATAGGAGAATTGGGTGACCTGGCCTGCGGGCGGGAGTCATGCGGAGGACTAATAGCAGTCAGTTGAATAACTGTGCCGCCCGCATTTTCATTAACCCAGGCGATTTGCGTGGAGTCTGGGGACCACGTGAATGCCTCCACCCACCTATCGAACCAATCCGTTAAGTCCTTTTTCACTCCAGTTTTGCGGTCACACAAGACTAGGTCGAATCTATCGCTCTCGTATCCCGGCCGCTTTTGCGCGCGATAGGCAATGTACTTTCCATCCGGCGAATAGAGCGGCGTCGAATCGCTGGCTTTGTTTTCGGCAGTGATCTTCTTGGAGGGGCCGCCATTCACAGAGACGAGCCACAGGTCGTTGTTAGTTGAAGTCGCCTCGACTTCATCGTGATTCGATGTGTAGCAAATCTCCTGTCCATCCGGCGAAAACGCGTAATTGTCCTGGCCGCCAAGGCTGAATTGGGGGGCATCGGAGTCCCCGGGAGTGAGGTCGCGGGCTGCGACCGCCGGACAGCCGGGGACGGCTGTCCCTACGCAAGCATGGGCGGGAATTACGAGCAAATGGCTGCGCTTGCTCTCTTTGTATCCATTCCAATGGCGATAGAGCAGATGGTCGAAGATCATGGCCTGCACTTTCGAATCCGCCGACTGCTTTAGCTTGTGCGCATTGCAAGCTTCTTCTTCAGAAGGTGAACCCGTGCACTCGGGATAGACATTCGATGTAAACAAAATGTTCTTTCCGTCCGGCGACCACAGCTCTCCATCGGCTTCCGTCGCGATCGAAGTTAGTTTCTCGACTCCCGTCACCTTGCCCGCCGCTCCATCAAACTCTGCTATCCAAATCTGCGATCCACCTTCTTTGGTCGAGAGAAAGGCAAAGCGCTTGCCGTCCGGAGCCCATCGCGGACGGTTCGCATCCTGATCAGAAATGATCTCGCGTTCTTCGCCGCCTGTGACCGGGACAATCCAAACATGCGGGCTCTTCTTATTGGCGGCGAGGTCGACATCGACCACGCTGAAGATGACCCACTTGCCGTCAGGAGAAACTTCCGGTTCGCCTACGCGTTTGAGCGCCATCATGTCTTCAAAGGTGAAGGGATGTTTGGCTTGAGAGAAAACGGGAAGAGCACAGACGAAAATAAATAGAAGTATTAGAACTCGACGCATGAGCACCTCAGAAACAAACGAGGTAGTTTACCTCATGTGCGAATCGTCGCGCCTACTTTGCGATGTAGCGACCGGCGTCCCCGCCCGTCCGGCAGACATCCCTACCATTGTCATTTCGAGCAACGCGAGAAATCTGCTGTTTGCCAATTCCAGCAGACAGCAGATTCCTCGGAGCTCCGCTCCTCGGAATGACAAAAGTGAAGTTTTCGGTCAGATTGCAAAAGCGACCTGATCCAATCGTTTAGTTCTGCACGCACTCCAGAATCTCCGCCTCGCTTAGCGTGTGGTCCGATCCTTTCGCTCGCTTGTAGATGCGATCGACAACATCGTCTGTCGCGGGCACGCCGCGCCGCTCGAGCCAAAACAGCACGTTCGATTTCCCGCTCATCGGACCAATGTCGATCACCTGCTCCAGTCCAAATACGTGCGACGGCACGCCCGAATACACTGCATTCGCGAGTTCCAGATCGTTCTTCTTGTAGGCCTTGATCACCGCAGCAGCGTGAACGCCGGTGGCCGTGCGAAAAGCATCCTCTCCAACCACGGGATAGTTGGGAGGAATCGGCACCCCCGTAGATTGGGAAACTGCCTGGCAATATTCCTTTAACTTGGTCAAATCCTGATCTGCCCAAGGCGCAATGCCCATCAGCTTGAGATTCACGAGCATCTGATCCATTTGCGTGTTGCCGACACGTTCTCCAATTCCGAGAGCACAGGCGTGCACGCAATCTGCCCCAGCCATCAGCGCCGCCATGGAATTAGCGACGGCGAATCCGCGATCACAGTGTCCATGCCAATCCACGCGAATTTTCTCTCCCGACGGTTTCACCACTTCTTCCATCACGAATTGCACCAAAGCAAATGCCCCCATCGGAGTCGCATGACCCGCGGTATCGCAGACGGCAATTGCCCGTGCCCCGAAGTTGATGGCCGTCGAATAAAGACGTTTCACCATCGCGGGATCGCAACGCGTCGTATCTTCGGTCACGTACATGACGTTAAGTCCCAACGAAACTGCGTACTTGACAGCCTTCTCGGTCGTTTCGAGCAGGAATTCGTCAGTCCAATTTTCCGTATAGCGGCGGAGTGGACTGGATCCCAGAAAAGTTGCTGCCTCAATGTTCAAACCGGTACGCTGGACAATGTTTACAATTGGACGAATATCGTTTTCATGCGTGCGGGCCGCACAATTCGCGCTAATCTTGAATTTGCGGGCAACAATCTCTCGAGCAAGCGCCTCGACGTGTTCAACCGCGCGCGGACCAGCACCCGGCAGCCCGAGATCAAGCGCGTTGATACCGAGTGCTTCCATCAAATGAAGGATGTGGATCTTCTAGTCAACCGAAGGATCTCGAACTGACGGCGATTGCAAACCATCGCGCAAGGTTTCGTCGTTCAGTAAGACCGGACCATGCGGCTGCAATGCCGACGGCTGCTTCTGATTCCAGTCGTAGATGAGTTCAGAAGATTTCAGTGCTCAATTTTGCAATTCAAAATGTTCTCTTGAGGGAACCTGTTCGGCTCGCCCTCAGAACCTGCCATGCTTAAAGTCTACCTTTTCGCACCATCACTCCGGCGGATTTGATCGCACCCCTCAGGCGTTGACTCCAGTTGCTTGCAAACTGCAGATCGAGGAAGCCTTCCATTTGCCGCGCAAGCGACTCTCCATATCCATACCACCAGACTTTTTTCATGCCCGGCAATCGGTCTGAATCAACGTACTTCGTTCTTACCATTTCTTCTAGTCCGAAGCGCCCGTTCGTTCGACCAATGCCTCTCGACTTAATGCCGCCATGCGGGGCTTCGCTAATTCCAAAACACGAGACAGCATCATTGACCATCACTGTTCCTGATTCCATGCGCTTGGCCAATGCCTCGCCGCGCACTCGATCTCCCGTCCAAACACTCGCCGAGAGCCCATATTCCGAGTCGTTCGCCAGCTGCACAGCCTGGTCGTCATCATCGAAAGGCATTATTGGAAGCACTGGACCAAATGTTTCTTCTCGCATAATCCGCATTTCGTGAGTGACATCGGCGAGCACGGTTGGTGAATAGAAATTTGGACCGAGTTCCGGAAGCCGACTTCCCCCGATCAGAACGCGCGCACCAAGGGACCGAGCTTCCTCCACTTGGACTTCCACATTGCGGAGCTGACGCTCATTCACAAGAGGGCCGATGTCCGTCTCAGAATCCATTCCGTTTCCGACTCGTAATTGCATGGTTTTTCGGACGCATGCCTCGAGAAACGGTTCGTATTTGCTGCGATGCACATAGCAACGCTCGACCGATAGGCACGCTTGCCCGGCATTCACAAACGCGCCCCAGACAGCGCCGCTGGATGCTGTTTCTATGTCGGCATTATCGAGCACCAGCATTGGATCTTTCCCGCCCAACTCCAAAACAACCGGCAACAGGCATGACGCAGCCGCTTGAGCAATCCGTTTGCCTGTAGGCACGCTTCCTGTAAAGATGAGTTTGTCGACTGCTGCGTTTACCAATGCAGAGCCAGTCGCTCCATCGCCAGCGACGATTTGGAAGAGATCTTCTGGTACTCCGGCCAGCCGGAACAACGAGCCAAGCTCCAGCGCGCACAACGAAGTTGATTCTGATGGCTTTAGCACCACGGCATTTCCGGCAACAAGTGCGGCGAGACTCTGGGTGGCGGGAATCGAAAACGGATAATTCCACGGCGAGATGATCGCAATCACACCGTATGGTTCACGCAGAAGCCGCCCCGACTTTGTCTTCGTGGCTAAACTCCCGTGAGGGACCGCCCGCTCGCGTAAGAAATCATAGGCATTGTCGATACAGAACCGGGCAGCATCGAGTACGACGAGAACCTCAGTGAGAAGCGCCTCCACGCAAGGTTTGCCTTCTTCTTGCGCGATCAACCGCGCGACTTCAGACTTTTTCTCGAGGAGAAGTTGCTGAAATCGTCCCAGGATCTCGGTTCGCTTACGGGCGCCCATTTCATTCCAAGCGGGTTGAGCCGCCCGAGCGCGAGCCACCGCAGCCTGGACTTGCGCCTCAGTCGCGCATGCAAATTGGCGCAGAATTTCGCCCGTTGCCGGGTTCGCGGAAGTCACGCGGCCGGGAATCATGCTGGGCGTGGGGATCTGGAGATCTGTTGCCATCATGCAGAATCGTACTCCACGTTGACCAAATACAATCCACTCGCGGGCGCCGTCGCACCTGCCGCCGAGCGGTTCTTCGCATTCAAGATTCTTGTCACGTCGTCCGGTTGTAGTGTTCCCTTTCCAACCAGCAAAAATGTGCCTACCAAATTTCTCACCATGTGGTGCAAAAATCCATTACCTCGCACCGAGTAGACAAATTCATCTCCTTCACGCGCCCATTTCGAACAGAAAATCCGGCGAACTTTCGAAACAACTTCTCCCGCCCGATTTTTCTCCGGATCCACCGCCGCAAAGGACGTGAAATCATACTCTCCCACCACCAAAGCCGCGGCCCGCTGCATGGCCTCTTCATCCAGCGGATAAGGATAGTGCCAAACATAGCGCGCCAAAAACGGCGGGCAAATGTCGTTTCGATATGCACGATATCGGTAGGTTTTGGCGGACGCTGAGGTGCGTGCATGGAATTCTGGTGATTGCTCACTAATCTCCTGCACGCGTATGGAAGGCGGCAGAATATCGTTCAGTGCGGTGGTCAAATTCCCTAGAGGGATCGGCGATTCTGTTTGAAACGTTGCAACTTGGCCGAGAGCATGCACCCCGGCATCAGTTCGTCCCGAACCTTGAGGCAAAACCTTTCCCCCTGTCAGCCGTCCAATAGCGAAAGCCAGCGTGCCTTGTATGGTCGGGGCAATTGGCTGGACTTGCCAGCCGGCGAAGTCAGATCCGTCATAACTCAGGATGAGTTTCAAATTGCGCATGATTCAAGAGTCTTCTTTGCGGTCCGTCTCATCCAACAAACCTGCTCTGTTAATACATGATGCAGACGGATTTATGTAATGGGAACAAATTCCGTAAATCCTATGTCAGCTATACTATGCATTCCATTTTACTGTCAGGAACGAAAGCTTTGGGTGGAGCGCGGGTCTGTTTCTTGGACTTCGCCGATCCCAACCCAAGGAATCACGGGAAATCACCTCGGGGATCACAAAGATGAAACCTGGGGAACCAGCTTTACGTACCACCTAGGGATCGCAGCATTGGTTCCGGAAACAACCAAATTCCGGAGTGATTAGAACAAACGCGAAAGTAATCTTCATTTGCAGCTCATGCACGGAGAGAAACGAATGTTTTTGTCTTATTTCAGCTCTGCTAGAAGGTCGCTGCTGATCGTCTCGTTGGCACTTATAGTGTCCAGTTATGCATGGACTCAGGATTCACAACAGCCCACTCAGCCCGTCCCACAGGGAAATGCGTCGGCCAAGCCTACGGCTCAGGAGCCGGTTCCTGTGCAAGGTCCGCAGCCCCAGCAGTTCGTGCTAAGGGACTATTCCAAGCCTCGTCCTGCCTTCCCAAACATTATTGCTCCTTACAGGCCGCAGCACATTCCGCCGCCTAATCTCACGAACACGCCACGTATCGAGGACTTGATGCAGAATGGCAAAATCATGCTCTCGATGGACGATGCGGTGGCCCTGGCTCTCGAAAACAATCTCGATATCGGCATCGCTCGTTACAACTTGAATATTGCGGACACGGATGTGCTGCGCGCCAAATCAGGCGCCAACAACTTCCTCGGCGTAAACACTGGGATTGTTCAAAATACTCCGGGAGGTGGTGTTGGCGGACTCAGTGGTTCAGTGGGCTCTGGCCCTGGGGGTACCGCACCTGCTGCGGGCGGAATCGGCGCAGGCTCAAATGGATTGGTCAGCTCCAGCTTGGGATTGGGGTCTCTCATCACCAGCTTTGACCCGATCCTTAGTGGCACGTTGCAAGAAGACCGTTTGAGATCCCTCTGTACCAGTCCTTTTTGCAATCTGGCTGGTACGACCCAAAATACCGGGACCGCAAATTTCTCCTACTTACAAGGCTTTCAGTGGGGCACAAATTTATCCGTTGGCTTTACGAACTCACGGACTACTAGCAATAATCCTTTCGTTACTCTCAGTCCGAACTTGAATTCTGGTTTCAGAGCCGAGGTTACGCAACATCTATTCCAGGGATTTGGCTTTTTGCCAAACACGCGGCTAATCCGACTGACCAAGAACAACCGCGAAATTACCGATGTGGCCTTCCGGCTGCAAACCATTACCACAGTGGATCAAATAGAAAACATGTACTGGGATCTGGTTTACGCATATGAAAATGTGCGTGTCAGGCAGGAGGAACTCGCCTTTTCCCAGAAAACTCTGTCCGACAATCAGAAACAGGTACAGATCGGAAGCCTCGCTCCGATTGAAGTTGTCCGGGCGCAGAATACTGTTGCAACCGATCAGCAAGCGCTAACTCAAGCTCAAACCAACCTCGACTTGCAGCAGCTGCTTATGAAGAATGCTCTAAGTCGCAACTTGCAAGACGCAAGGCTTGCGGATGCCGAAGTCATCCCGACCTCCACTATGCAGTTGCCACCTCAGGAAGCTGTCATTCCAACCCAGGATTTGGTCAATGATGCGCTCGGCCATCGTGCTGAGTTGGCAGAATCGCGAATCGATCTGAACAACCGCCAAATTAATGACAAAGCAATTCGTAACGCGCTGCTGCCAACCTTGGATTTGTTTGCTTACTACGGAGGTTCAGGAGTGGGCGGAGACCAGAACTTCGCTGCAACCTGCGGAAATCCTGGCGCGCCAGCTACTGGTCTATGTACTCAGCCAGGCGTTATCCCAACTACTAGCTATGGGGGCACACTAAACCAGCTTGTAGATTCCAGCGCTCCCGACAAGGGTGTCGGCGTAACCTTGAATATTCCTCTCCGCAATCGCCAAGCGCAGGCTCTTCAAGTCCGCGCCGTACTCGAATATCGACAAGCGCAGATGCGAGCCCAACAAATCGAGAATCAGATTCGCATCGAAGTTCGGAACGCGCAGTTCTCACTAACGCAGAACCGTGCTGCCGTCCAGGCTGCGCAAGCGGCCGTGGAGTTAGGTCGCCAATCGCTCGAGTCCGAGCAGAAGAAATTCAATCTCGGAGCATCGACTTCGACTCTCGTGTTGCAGAACCAGTCCGCCTACGCGACTGCTCAGTCGAATTTGGTTTCGGCCATGGCAGCGTACGAGAAATCGCATATCGAACTGGATCGCGCAACCGGCCTACTGCTGGATCACGCAGGCATACTTGTGAGCGACGCCGAACGCGGTCAAGTCACTCATATGCCGAAGGTACCGTACGTCGCACCGCGAACGGACACAGTCATACCGATGCAACAGCAACAACCGCAGCAACAGCAGTAACGAAACGCCGCTCGGAAAAGTGGAACCATTATTGGGAAGGCAAGTCTGATGACTCGTCTTCCCAAATCTTTTATCTCACCGCTCGGGCGAACTGCTCTTACTTCTTTATGATTCTTTACAATTTCTGACCCCGTAATTCCCGCTCGCAAAGCTAATCTAAATAAGTCCTCAACCTTTGACAGTCTCTTCACATCCTTTGCCTGTGTCAGCAACTTCCATGCTCTGCATGAGCCACTTTGCATCCAATTCCGGTTCGTGCTCTGCAATACTTGTTAAAGGTTTCCCAGGAGATCAAGCAGATGCGATTGCCTAATTTAAATTCCCTCGCCCGCATGACAGGCATCGTTTTGCTGGCCCATTTTCTTTCAAACCAGAGCTGGGCACAAGGCTCAGAGCAGGCGAACCAAGCCAACCTGCCCCAATCGCCTCAGCCTATGGCGGCGCAGTCGCCGCAATCACAATCGCAATCGCGCCCGTATTCTCAGTCGGCACCTGACGTGGCGAAGGATTATTCCAAAGGGCGCTCGCAGTTTCCCAACATCATCGCACCCTACATTCCCCAGCACGTACCGCCTCCAAGTCTTACGAATACTCCGCGTATCAATGAACTTTTTCAAAACGGCAAGCTGATGCTTTCCATGGACGACGCGGTCGCCCTCACGCTGGAGAACAACCTGGATCTTGTGATCGCCCGCTATAACCTGAATATCGCCGACACTGACATCCTCCGCTCAAAGGCTGGTTCAAACGTTCTCGGCGTTAACACTGGTGTTGTGCAAAATACTCCTGGTGGCGGAACAGGCGGACTAAGTGGCACAGTGGGTTCTGGCGCCGGCGGAACCAGTGTAGCCGCAGGTGGTATTGGAACCGGGACAAACGGCTTGGTAAGTTCCACTCTCGGCATTGGTTCACCTATCACGAGCTTCGATCCCATTATCACAGGTACTCTTGAAATGGATCGGGCCTACTCGCTCTCAGGCAGCGCTCTGAATGGCCAAGCCGTCACAAACAACAACACCGGAACTGCGGACATAACCTATCAGCAAGGGTTTCAATGGGGGACGAACATGCAGGTGGGATTCAATAACACCCACCTCACCACCAGCGGACCTCTGACTGCACTCAGCCCCGAGGTTGCCTCCAATTTTCAGTTCCGGCTGACCCAGCATCTGTTTCAGGGTTTCGGGTTTCTGCCGAATCAACGCTTCATTCGCATTGCCAAGAACAACCGCGAGATTTCCGACGTCGCTTTTCGTCTGCAAATCATCACCACTGTCGATCAAATCGAAAATCTCTATTGGAATTTGGTCTACGCCTACGAAAACATGAAAGTCCAGCAGGAAGCACTGGCCTTCGCGCAACGCACACTCGAAGACACCAAGAAGCAGGTACAACTCGGGACGCTTCCTCCCATCCAAGTCGCAAGCGCACAGAGTACTGTCTCTTCCGATCAGCAAGCTTTGACCTTGGCTCGCACCAATCTCGAATTGCAAGAGTTGCTGATGAAAAATGCCCTGAGCCGCAACTTGGAGGATCCCGTGCTTGCAGGAGCTGAAGTGATTCCTACTTCGACAATCCAACTCCCCGAGCAAGAGCCAGTTGCGCCCATTCAATATCTCATCTATGACGCAATTTCTCATCGCGCCGAACTCGCGGAGTCACGCATTGATCTCACCACGCGCGACATGAACAACAAATCCGTTCGCAATGCGATGCTGCCTACAGTTGATCTGTTTGCGTTTTACGGCGGGTCAGGCTTGGGAGGAAATCTGAATGCCAACGCCAGTTTCTGCTCTGGATCCACCAATACTGGCCTATGTATCAACCGCAATCGTATTCCTTCGCAGTTCCTGAGCGGGCCAGTCGGCTACGGGAGTACGCTGACTCAGCTGTTTGACTCGACTGCACCCGACAAAGGACTCGGCGTCACTCTCAATATTCCGTTGAAGAATCGGACAGGACAAGCAGACCAGGTCCGCGCCGAACTGGAATATCGTCAAGCCCAAGTGCGCCTGCAACAGCTGGAGAATCAAGTGCGCATAGAAGTCCGGAACGCGCAATTTGACGTAGAACAGAACCGCGCCGCAGTAGATGCTGCGCAAGCTGCAGTGTCATTCGAGCGCCAGACATTGAACGCCGATCAGCAAAAGCTGGCAGTTGGGGTGGGAACGCCGACTGCAGTATTACAGGATGAATCTAATTTGACGACCACGGAATCGAACCTGGTTTCAGCCATGGCAAACTATGAAAAAGCGCGAGTGGAGCTTGACCGCGCGACGGGATTGTTACTAGACCACGCAGGCATCGTTATGGCGGACGCCGAGAGGGGTCAAGTAAGCCATATGCCGAGTGTGCCCTTCGTTGCGCCGAGGCAGGACGCGCAACCGGTAATGCCTCCCGCCAACCAGGCTCCTCAGCACCCTCCGGCGCAGCCGCAACAACAGACGCCGCCGCAGTAGTTCGTAGTGGTCTGTGGGGCGCATGGACGTGTCATACCGGCACCGAACGTGCCGCATTTACCGTTTAATCGATATGAGACAATACACGTCCAGCACTCGACCTAACACCTTTCGATACCTCTTGTACTTATGGGTCTTTCCGTCGCGATCGTTACTTTAAACGAAGAAGCAAACATTGGTCGCACGCTAGAGAGTGTGCGCTGGGCGGATGAAATTGTTTTAGTGGATTCGGGATCTACCGACCGGACTTGCGAAATTGCCCGCGAATTCGGAGCGAAGATAATCGTCGAGCCATGGCGTGGCTTCGTCGCTCAAAAGAATTACGCTCTCGAACACTGCACGCAACCGTGGGTGCTGGTCCTTGATGCCGACGAGGAAGTAAGCGCTGAATTAGCAGAAGAGATCCGCTCGGTCATTAATGATCCGAACGCACTGAGTGGCTACTGGATTCCACGCAAAAATTTGTTCTTGGGCCGCTGGATGCGTCACGGTGGCTTCTATCCCGATCCCAAGCTACGTCTGTTCCGACGAGGCGAGGGCTTTTCGACTGGCCGTGATCCGCATGATCGCTATGAATTAAAGCCCGAGGGCAAAACCGCTCAGCTCAAGAATGCGATGATTCACCACACGTATCCGACGCTCGACTTGTATCTCGAGCACATGAATCGCTACTCGGGCGTGTGGAACAAAGTGCCGGGAGCAAAATCGCGTCCCTTTCGGGTATCGGAGATCGTGGTCCGTCCCCTGCTGACTTTTATTTACAACTACTTCATCAGGCTGGGATTTTTGGACGGCCGCGAAGGATTGCTGTTGCACATGTATCACGCGGGCTACGTCTCATGGAAATATGCGAAAGCCTGGGAACTAGGACGAAGCAGGCCGCACTAGTAACTGAACGTCTTCACCCTCCCTCCTTGCTACCCGCCCTTTACTCTCCTATCATCAAAGGTTAGCTTTGGAGCAGTCATGCCAAACAAGAAAACTGAGGTTCCTGTCGCGGAGAGCCCGATCTCCGACGTGTTCGAAGGTCGTCATCCCTCTCAGGCCGAAAAGGAGTGGGCGGAAAAAACGCTAGCGCCGACCCTGGAAAAGTCTCCCGAAAAACCTATCGGTGCGCCCACGGGCGTGAACATCGACAAACAGGGCCACGCGCGCTTCACCACCATTTCTGGCGTACCAATCAATCGGCTTTGTACCGAAGCCGATCTTCCAGAAGATTGGAATTACGAAAATTATCTCGGCTATCCCGGGCAGCCGCCTTTCACGCGTGGAATCCATGCGACTGGTTACCGCGGCAAACTTTTCACCATGCGCCAGTTTTCCGGATTCGCCTCGCCGGAAGAGACCAACCAGCGCTACAAGTATCTCCTGCAAAGCGGCGGCAGTGGGCTTTCCGTGGCATTTGATTTACCGACGTTAATGGGTTACGACTCGGATCATCCGGCCAGCGAAGGCGAAGTCGGAAAATGCGGAGTGGCCATCGATTCGCTCGAAGACATGGAAATTCTTTTCAATGGCATCGATCTCGAGAAAACCACCGTCTCGATGACGATCAATTCGCCCGCCTCCGTGCTGTGGGCGATGTATCTGGTCGTCGCCGAAAAGCAAGGAGCCGATTGGAAGAAAATCTCCGGGACCCTGCAAAACGACATTCTTAAAGAATACATCGCGCAGAAGGAATACATTTATCCGCCCGCGCCTTCGATGCGGTTAGTGATCGATACCTTCGAGTTCGGCTCGAAATTCACGCCCAAGTTCAACACCATTTCAATCAGCGGCTATCACATTCGCGAGGCTGGATCGACCGCGCTGCAAGAACTGGCATTCACGCTCTATGACGGCGTCGAGTACGTCGAATGGGCAAGGAGGCGCGGCCTGGATGTAGATGACTTCGGCCCAAGGCTCAGCTTCTTCTTCAATGCGCACAACGATTTCTTCGAGGAGATTGCGAAATACCGCGCGGCGCGAAAGATCTGGTATCAGGTAATGAAAGATCGTTTCGGAGCGAAGAACCAGCGCACATGGCTCATGCGATTCCACACGCAAACCGCAGGTGTTTCGCTTCCGGCACAACAGCCGATGAATAACATCGCCCGGGTCGCGCTTCAGGCTTTGGCGGCAGTATTGGGCGGAACGCAGTCGCTTCACACTGATTCCTATGATGAGGCTTTGGCGCTGCCGACAGAGGAAGCGGCCCGAATCGCGTTGCGTACGCAGCAGATCATTGCGTACGAATCGGGAGTGACGCACACAGTTGATCCGCTCGGCGGCTCGTAGTTTCTCGAAAACCTAACCCTGCACATGGAAAACGGCGCGTTCGACTACTTCGGCAAGCTCGACGCGATGGGAGGCATGGTGAAAGCGATCGAACGAGGATATCCGCAGAAAGAGATCGCCGAAGCGTCCTACCAGTTCCAGCGAGCGGCGGAAGGCAAAGAAAAAGTGATCGTGGGTGTCAACGATTTCGTAATCGAAGAAGAGTCGCCAAATATTTTGTATATCGACGAGAGCGTGGCGAAACAGCAATCCGCAAAGCTGAAAGCTTTACGCGAGCGCAGATCGAATGATGAAGTAAAAAGAACTCTGGAGGCGCTCAAAAAAGCTGCAGCCCAGGAGCCGAAGGCAACCACGAATGGGGAAATCTCCCCCGCGAACACAATGCCCTACATTGTGGAAGCAGTAAGAGCGTACGCAACCGTGGGAGAAATCTGCGAAGCATTGAGAGAAGTTTACGGGACATATACAGAAGTGAGCGTCACCTAGTCCGCCGCAGAGCGGTTCCGCACAGAAATCGTTTGAGGTCGCAAATTGCGACCTCAATAGAAACTAGTAAAAATCCTCTTCCCCCAAGCCAAAATATTTAACGTCAGCTTCGCACAGCCGCTCCCCCAGTAGATAGCATCGAAGCAGAGCTGTATTTTTTGCGTTTCATCAAACATGCTCAAGAAACTGCCTGTTTTCAAATACCTTACGCATTCGAAGCG
>JAOAPG010000226.1 GCA_025462785.1 Acidobacteriaceae bacterium | reverse complement strand
GGGAGCCGGATTCCGGCTCCCTTCTTTTCTTGATAGCAGCGAATAAGTAGTGGGCTGCGGAATACTACCTTCCGAACATGGGGTAGTGGCTGGCGGCTCCCATGAAGAACAGCAATGGGATCGACAGATACGCATTCATCCTTGACGATAGGAATGCCATTCTTGCCATACTCTTTGCCTTCTCGGGCATCGGCTTTCCACTCTCGGCGCTTTCCTTCGTCCACTGGATCATTCGCTTCTGGATTCTCCAGATCACTCCCCAGACGTTGAGCAGCATGACCCATCCGATGCCTCCGCCTATGCCTATTGCTAGCAGGCGGTTGCTCTCCCATCCATGGTTGTTTAGGTCGAGGAACAGCCAGGAGGCCGCGATCACCACAACGGCAACCAAAACACCCAGCACGGGGCCCCTATCCAGAATGCCTTTGCCGGGAATTAGTAGCGCGTAAAGAATTCCCCAAACCGCTGTCCAGATGAGGGAAAAGCTAGCCATCGCTGCGCCCGACGTTGCCCCGGCATTATGAGCATCAGACGCGACGATCGATCCCCAGTAGGCGAGGCCAGCTAAAACTGTAACGACAGCTGCGATGCGGAACCACCACAAGGCTCGCAACATCAATGCAGGGAACACTTTGCCTTTGGTGGGCGGGTCAAGTTCCTTCATCAAAGGCACATTCACCAGATTAAAGAAGTACAACAATCCGATCCACGTGATGCCGGCAACGAAGTGGATCCAACGCAGCAGAATGAAGACATTGGTCTGGACGTCGGTTGGGAAATTAATACTCGGAGAAAGCACAATACTCGAGAGTAGCGCGTGAGACATGGAGGCCTCATCTTTCTTGAATCAGTATTAGCTTAGTTCTAGAAACTGACGCGAATTACTACATACAATCAGAGACAAGAGATTCTACTCCCGGCCTGAAAAGACAGGGAAGGCATAGGGCAGAATTCTAATTTTGGCAACGCGGCAAAAGTAGGTGATTCCCGCGGGGTTCGCAATTTACTAATCCACGGATCAACAGTTGAAAAACAATAGGTTAGGCCGTATCGTACGGATATTGCCTAAAGGTGTGCAGAGCGGGACATGTTCTCACGCGCTCAGGATTCACCCCTGTTTCCCGTGACGGTGATGGCGACGCGGGTGACTGACGATTCGTAGTACGAGCCAAGCTTTCGAACGCGGAGAGCTCAGGAGATCGGCGATGGACAATAAGCCGGCGCAAAATATTCAAGACTCGTTCCTGAATACCGCTCGAAAAGAGCGGACTAGTATCACGATATATCTGCTGAGTGGCGTTAAGCTCACGGGACGTATTCGATCCTTCGATAAATACTCTGTCGTGCTTGAGACCAATAATCAGGAGCAACTGATCTTTAAACACGCCATTTCTACTGTGGCCATGGGCCGAGCCACCCATGGACATGGGGAGAGATCGGCGTCTGTTGCGGCTTCCGCAGGAAATGCTGAAGCAGCTTCTGCTGCGCCACATTCGCCAACCGAAATGGAAGGATGAGGCACTTCTGATTGCGCGGTTCAGAATCCACGGTGTCTCGGCAGTTCGCGGCTTCGCGGCAGAGGAAGACGATCCAAGCTGGCACGCGCAAAGAGCGTGCATTTCTGGTTGGTCTCGACTACCACAAGCGTTCCAAGGGCGCTGGCGGAAAGGGAAAGAGTTCTTTAACCAGCGGCGCCCAGGCGGCGAGAGATAATGCTGCTGGTTCGTCTGCGGGCTCGATTTCAAAAGTCCCGACCATACCTGAATTCAGCGCGCAGGAATCGCTGGATGAGCTTAGGTCTCTGGCTACCAGTGCCGGGGCTGAAATCGCGGGCGAGTTTTTGCAGCACCGTGATCGTCCTGACCCCGCCACTCTTATTGGAAAAGGGAAGCTCGAAGAGATTTCCGCCGCCGCAGCATCCGTCTCTGCGGACCTTTTACTCTTCGATCACGACCTTACGGCCTCCCAGCAACGCAACATTGAGAAGGTTGTTCACACACGGGTGATCGACCGCACCCAGCTCATTCTCGACATTTTTGCGAAACATGCTCGAACTCGCGAAGGCCAATTGCAAGTGGAGCTTGCACAATTGGACTACATGCTGCCCAGGCTTGGCGGCCGCGGAATCGAGATGTCGCAACTTGGCGGCGGAATTGGGACAAGAGGACCTGGCGAAACTCAGCTTGAGACCGATCGGCGAAAGATTTATCGGCGCATCCGACACGTGAAGGAGCAGATCGAAAATGTGCGGCGGGTGCGCGCTCAGCAGCGGCAGAGGCGGGAAGCGGTTCCGGTCGCAACCGTGGCGTTAGTGGGATACACGAACGCGGGTAAGTCGACCTTGTTCAATGTACTGACGCAAGCGGCTGTACTCGAGTCGCCGAGAATGTTTGCAACTCTCGATCCCACGATTAGGGCAGTTATGCTGCCTTCGAAGCGGAAAGTCCTGTTGTCCGACACTGTCGGATTCATTCGCAACCTTCCTCACACCCTCGTTTCAGCGTTCCGCGCAACTCTGGAAGAAGTACAGCGGGCCGCATTAGTAATTCATGTGTCTGACGCGAGCAGTCCTCTATCAGTCGAGCAAGATGCGCAAGTCGACCGCGTCCTGAAGGAACTTGAAGTCGGAGACAAGCCTCGTTTGCTGGTGATGAATAAAATCGATCTGCTATCTCCGACGCAGAGAGAGAGCTTGCGAGATGACGAGGTCAGTGTGCATATATCGGCTGCGAAAGATATTGGCATCAGCACCCTGCTGGAACGGATTGACGAAATGCTGTCCGAAGATGCTGTGAGTCGCGTCGTATTGCGTATGCCTCAACAAGAAGGCAAATTGCTTGCATTGCTTGAAGCGAGGTCGCGAATTTATTCCCGCAATTACAAGGATGGACTGGTCGAACTAGAAGTAGAAGCCCCGGACTCGATTATAAGGAGAGTGAGAGACTGGGTGGTCGGGGTATCGACATGAGTAAAGGCCAGCAGTCAGAAAGTTCCCGATCCCACCAGCACTGAACTACATGAGCATTCGGCATTCGCGGTCCTGCGGCAATAACTTGCCTAAAAATCTAAATGGGCCGAAAACCAAGAAGCGGTGACTCTTCCTTGGCTCGCGGCCCATTCGATCCGGATTGGATCGGAGGTGATACTTCTATGCTAGACCCACTAAAACGGAAGTCAAGTCATGTTTTACAACTATTTTGGACAGTGCCCAGAAACGGGTCGCTACACTGGAATTAGAACAATGTACCTGCTTCCGTCAAGTTGACGGATTGTTCGATTCGCTGTCATTATTTCGGGAGAGTGAGCGCCTGAAGGTGGGTTATGCTTTGACACTAACCGTCTCAGAACGCTATACTTACTAGTTTTCTAAGCTACCTTTCGGATCGGATTAGCCTCCAACACAAGTTATGGATGAGACATTAAGACAACTAGGCGGATTACTGCTCGGATCGATTCCGACGATCGTCTTTTTTGTTTTGCTTTATGTCATCTATACGATTCTCGCTCATAAGCCACTGGTGAGGGTTTTGGCGGAACGCCGCACTAAGACCGAAGGCGCAATGGAACAGGCGCGCAAGGCGATCGCACTTGCAGAGGCTCGCACAGAAGAGTACGAGCGGCGTCTAAGAGAGGCGAGGGTCGCA
The DNA here is from genome assembly GCA_025462785.1 of Acidobacteriaceae bacterium. Classification (GTDB taxonomy): domain Bacteria; phylum Acidobacteriota; class Terriglobia; order Terriglobales; family Acidobacteriaceae; genus JAOAPG01. The sequence continues at coordinate 367 of JAOAPG010000226.1, read as the reverse complement.
GTTTTCAAAATTCATGAAGCGCGCCGTCAGGAAGCTGCGCAATTGCGTGCTGCAGCCATCGAAGTGGCACGAGCTAAGGCGCGGGCCCAAGTCGAAGAGGCGCGTGCGGCCATCCAGAAAGATAAAATTGCTGCTCAGGACAGCCTGAAAGAAGAGAGCGTACGCCTCGCAAAGGAAATCATTCGCGTGGTTTTACGTCCGGCTACAGAGCAGGCTCCGGTAGGTCGCCCATGAGACGCGTTGCTCATTGCTGGTTGACGCGTGTGCTGCTGTACGGATTTGTGGCGGCTTTTTGTGTTCTTCCTGTATTCGCGCATCGCTCCAGTCGAAGCTTAGCCGCTCAAAATTATTTCGCGAGCTACCAGCA
>JAOAPG010000169.1 GCA_025462785.1 Acidobacteriaceae bacterium | reverse complement strand
CAACAAAGTAGGAAGAACGTGGAGAGATGGGATGACGGTAAAGGCCGTTTGGCACATTGCGAAGGAATCCGCAAGACGCATCGGAGTGGCGAAGTTGGCGCCGCACGATCTGCGACGCTATGCCGTGTCCCGGACTACGCCGAATCGAATATGAAGCATCTACATTTGGCGCTGAGTTGGCTACTGAGACGATCAACTCGATTCGGCATAGGCGGGATGGAGTTAAAGGCCTTTTAGGAAGGCCAACAGGTCATCGTCAGGCCGATAGCGACCTCCTTTTGTGTTAATAGGAGTTGTCTTCGCCAGGATCTCTTCCTTGATGGCGAGATTGGCGTCCAGGTAGATCTGTGTCGTTTCTACTGATTCATGTCCCAACCATAGGGCGATCAAAGTACGATCGACACCCGACAGCAGCAACTCCATTGCTGTCGTGTGTCGAAGGACGTGGGGTGAAACACGCTTATCACTCAGTGACGGGCATGTCTTTTGCGCCACTGCAGCGTACTTCCGGACCAAATGCTGAACTGCGTCAGCGCTGAGCCGGCCACCTCGCACAGTGGGGAACAGGATTCTAGTGCCGTCATCTTCACCCTGTTCACTGATCCACGCCGTCAGCACGAGGACTGTGGATTTGGCCAATGGAGTACATCGCTCCTTGCGCCCCTTTCCTTCACATCGAATATGCGCTCCCTTACCGAGGCTGACGTCCTGTCGTCGAATCGAGGTGATCTCGGAGAGGCGGAGGCCGGTCTGAATAACTGTCAGAAGGAGCGCATGATTGCGGCGGCCCAACCACGTATCTCGGTCTGGAGCCGCCAGCAGTGCATCGATCTCAGGCCGCGTGAGGAAGCCCACCAGCGGACGAGGCTGACGTTTGTTGGGAATTGCGAGCACGCGTTGAATCAGCCCAGCGTACTGGGGTGCTTCCAGCGCAATATAGCGAAAGAAAGACCGAATCGCAGTCAAGCGTAGATTGCGACTCCGTGCCCCGTTGGCACGAGCAGTTTCCAGGTTGTCCAGGAACACCCCCAGGAACGGCGCCTGTAGGTCCTCCAGCATTAGCCTTGACGGCGCTTTGCCCAATCGCTTCTCAGCGAACTGCAACAGCAGACGAAACGTATCTCGATAAGACCCAATCGTATGTGGACTGGCTCGACGCTGGGCAATCAGACGTTTTGTGAAGAATGACTCTAAGAGAGTTGGGAAGCTGGTGGCGTCTCTCATCGATGAGCCTCCCAACGTTTCTCCAATCGTTCTGCGACCGCCTCCATCAGTTCGGGCGTACCGCTCACGTACCAGTAGGTGTCAGTGACATGAGCGTGACCGAGATAGGTGGATAGGACGGGTAAACGGCGTCGGGCATCCTCTCCGTTGCGATGCCAGTGCAGCAACGTCTGCACGGCAAAGCGATGGCGAAAATCGTGTAAACGGGGCCCCCGGCTGGCTAACACACCGCGAATGCCAATCTGCCGCGACAGTGTGTAAAAGGTGCGACGAACCTGCCCTTCATCTAGCCGAGCACTGCGGCGGGAAGGAAAGAAGTATCCGCGATCCCGGCTCGCGAACAGATGGTTCCGGCGAACGGCGTAATCGGAGAGAACCTTCAGGCTCGAAGCGTGGAGAGGGACCAGTCGAGACTTTCTAAACTTGGTATCACGGATCGTGAGCACGCCTTCCGACCAGTCGATGTCTGCGGACCGTAGATTCAGTGCCTCGCTGATGCGTAGACCTGTGACTGCCAGAAGACCGAGCAGGCAGTGGTACGTCCATGGTTGCAGGCTGTGAGCGGCTGGCATGTTCTTAGCTGCTTCCAGTAGTTCATGTATCTGTTCATCGGAATAAAGATAGGGTTTTGCACGGCTGGGGCGATACGGCAGCAGACCGTCAGGCGGAACCTCAGTCGTTGCGTCGGTTGCGCTCGAGTAACGCGCAAATCCGCGGACAACGCCTAGCCGGGCCGCCCACTCTGCCGGCTGTATGTGCTTGGGTTGTGTTGCCCACAGCAAAGCAATCCGAGAGGTGATCTGTGAGCTGTTCTCCTGTTCGAGGAACGACGCGAACTCTTGCAGAAAGCGTTGATGCTTCTTGAGTTTGAATCCCAGGCCACGCCGCAAGGCAAGATAGTCTCCGACGGCTTCGCGCAGAGTCTTCATCGAGTACCTCCCGGCCAGGGAAGGGCCAAGGTGCGCAGTGCGGTCAAGTCCACCTTGGCATAGAGGGCGGTTGTGTTTGGACTTTGATGACGGAGCAGTTCGCCGATCTCGTCGAGGGAAACTTCCTGCCGGAGCAGGTCGGTAGCCAGCGTGTGACGGAACAGATGCGCTCCCTTCCGCGCAGAATCGACGCCAGCGTCTATCAGCGCTCGCCTCACGATGCTGGAGACGGTGATGGAGTGTGCGAAACCACGCACTGGAGCTCGATGTCGAAGGAAAACTCGGCGACAAGTACAGCATGGGCGGCCGAAGCGCAGATAGCTTGCGATGGCTTCGCCGATGTCGGATGGCAACGGCATCTGGGCCAGGCGTCCCCCTTTGCCACGGATGGTGATCCGGCCGTTGTCCCAATCGATATCATCCAATTCCAGTGCAACAATCTCGCAGGCTCGGAGACCCAGGCGCGCGAGCAGCAAGAGCACCGCGTAGTTCCTCTTTCCCTGTGGGGTTTTCCGCTCGCAATGATCGAGAAGCTGCTGAACTGTGCCGGCAGGTAGAAACTTGGGGAGGGTAGAAAGGGACCACATGGCTACTGGCGGCACGCATCTTGCCAGGTCGATGGGAATCTCTCCTTGGTGCCGCATGTAGCGCAGGAGAGAGCGAAGAGCGGTCACCAGCAACTTCGCACGCCCCGGGCTTAACTGATGCGCGCGGCTTTGGACAAAATCCGTTACATCCCTGGCACAAAGTTCGGAAAGGTTTAAGTCTCATTGCCGAAGCGGGCGGACAAAAACTGCTCAGCAAATCGGACAAAGTACACCAATGTGGCTTCCGCGAGGCCGCGCTCCCGGAGGAGGTAGCGCCGGTAATCAACAATGAATCGCTGATGACAGGTCCCGGGTTCAGACGCCCTCGCCACTGTCACGCCAATTTGTTGCAGCATCGCGAGAAGCCGACGGAGGGTAGCCGATTCGCAGGTGTGGACAACACCCGGATCACGTTTCAGGAACCGGTTCACCGCAGCTTCATCCACTTGGTGCAAGTCAAACTGCCGATCGCGGAGCCATTTGCTGAATCTAGCGATCGCGTACATCTGCATTGGAGCGGATGATGGCAAGAAGCCCTCTTGCTCGATGTGTTTTAGGTATGCGTCGAGATAGGGAGCCAGCGGGCCTACCCGAAGCCGTTGCAGCAGATTGGGATCGATGAAAGTTTTCATCTCTCCACTATCTCTTGCCCACCACTCCACTATGCCGAATCGTTTACCGGCTCCTCCTGTAACCACGGTCTCACTGCGGTGAAACTCGGCATAATCCGGGATTCGACATAGCTCCGCAAGTCATGTGGTGTAATATGGTCTAGGCCCGCTCTCTCGCAGCAGGTCTTGACTACGTACCACACGACATTCTGCGAGATGCCTTTCCCCCACACCTTCCCGCTCTGGCGACAGCTCGAAAGATCCTTCCCCCGGTGACCATGGCTGCTACCGTCCACTGATCGAGTGCCGCTTTCACCCATTCTGGAATTGGCACAGTGCGGATGTGGCCACCCTTGCCGATCAGATCCACCGCTGCCCAGTGACCCTGACGCTTCTGGATCTCATCCAACTCCAAGCCGACCAACTCCGACCTGCGAAAGCCACAACCGAACAGCATGGCCAGCATCGCGTAGTCTCGCTTGGCACGCATGCTATCGCCACCAGCGTGTTTGAGTACTTCGGAGCTTTGCTGTGCACTCAGCCAGTTGCCGGATCGAAAACCGAGCTGCTTAACGCCCTTCACTCGGCTGATACCCGCAGCCAACTCGGGGCTCAGCAAGCCTGAATCAGCGGCTTCGTGAGCCAGGCGGCGCACGGCTGCGAGTTGTTGGTTGATGGTGTTCGCGGCCAGACCTCTTGACTCAAGGTACATGCGATACCGGACTACGACGATGCGGTTGAACGCGAGGCGAGGCTCGGAGCAATACCATGCGATGAACTGATCAATGGCGTACTCGTAAACGCGGCGCGAGGCTGGCGAGCCGAGGCGATTGAGCACGGCCGTTTTGCAGTGATCCAGATCCGGCAGGCGAAGAACCCGGCGACGGTAATTCGGCTTGATTCTCTGTTTGACCATGATGACGGCCTCCCATGCCGCAGGATTGGAACTACGGCACAGACCGCCTGGGCGATGCAACCATTGTCACTAGGTGCGGGGTGGAGGGGTTTTGAGCGCTATGCCCTGTTTTCGACAGTTATCGGGGTTCGCAGGGTTCACTGGGCTATCGCTTCCACGAACCAAATCAACAGGCAAAGCAGCGAAGAGACAATGGTCGGCACCTCTAGCTGGCCCGTTCCGATCAGTGCTGTTAGCACTCCGCACAGTGCGGTCAAGAACCCAACGCGAAAGACGAGCATCAAGGGAGGGGAATAATACGGGAACCCACCAGTGATGAGTGCGTGTACACCCAGTGCGACAATTAGCGTTAGGGAAGCCGTGCTCGCTCCAAAGCCAATAGTCGCGATGCCGCTTCTCCACCGAGGCGGACTGAACTTCACTTCCGCCCGAGACCAGCGCAGCCACGTTTTGCCGATGTACACGCAAAATGCGACCAGGAGTCCCCAAACGACGACTCCGCCGAAGATGTCTGCAACGATGACGCGCATAAGCGATTGCGATCCGATCCGAACGCAGAGATTATGACGGATGGGATGGTTCGCCACAACATTACGCTCGTGCTTGCCATCTCGGGCAAGGTCCTAGTTGGCGTAACATCGCCGTTACACTCACCGAGCTGGGGTAGTTGGTGCAAATCGCCTGACTACAACGATGATCTTGAGGTGCTAACCTTGCAGTCCCCAGGAGATCGTATGAACGGCTTTCATGGAAGAGACGGTGTAGGCTGGCGTTTGTTAGTTTTTGTGTGCTTAGTCGGATTCGTTTGTGCTTCGCTTGCTGGCCAGGCTAATGCGGGAATCCGTGCTCCTGGAAAATATAGCGGAGTCGTAATATTCGACAGATGGGGCGGGTGCATTCTCTTCAGCGGTGTCTACCTGATGTACGTATCGGAGACGGTCAGCGATCAACTTCGCCCATATGAGGGACAGGCAATTGAATTGGACGCCCTCGAAGTTATCCAGCCCATGAATCCAGGAGATGGCTTAATTCGAAAACTGAAGGTTCTCGGTCCCGCTCCGCCAAGTACTCGCCCGTTTACGTTCGACGGCATTACTCTCGATGCGCAGCTCGTGACAGTAAAAGGTTCGCGCACCGCAATTGAGCTTACTGTCACAAATGACGGTGCGACGCCAGCGAAAATCGACAGTGCCCAAATAGGTTTCGCACTTTTGTCCGAGAAGATTGTTGGAGCCCTGACTCCATCAGACGGGCCGTCCACTGCAGTAATTACGCGTAGCGACATTTTCACTGGCAGAGGCAGATGGGGATTGGGGAATAGCGAAAAGATATATTCCTACGCATACATGATTCCTGACAGCCTGAGATTACCTCAGTCGTTCCAGCTACCACCCTACATGTCACGCAGTACGCAGTTGCGTTTTGAACTTCCAGCAGGGCACTACCAATTTCTCGCGGGATATGGCGGTGGCGTTCACGAATCCAAGTTAAATGTCAGCAACCCTGTTTCGATAGATCTTTGGTAAGTTTTTCGCCGAT
>JAOAPG010000140.1 GCA_025462785.1 Acidobacteriaceae bacterium | reverse complement strand
AGCTCTTTGATGGTGACGTAGTAGCTCTTACTTTGCTGGACGCCCGTGTAAGCAAGGTATGCCAGCGATACCAGAATGATCGCCGTCGCGCCGCCAAACTTCAGGAATTTACCAGTTTCAGTGGACATAAGCGACTCGGAATTCTACAAGAAAAACTCTACGCGCAGGGGATCACAGGGTCAAGGGCACCTTGGTCCGGGCTCAACCAGCTAAAATGCAGCTTCTTACGCTCATCCGATAGAATGTAAGCTGCTCCTTTCAATCAGAGGTCTTTTTAGAACTTATGATTCATCCCTGGCATGATGTTACTCCCGGCGACAAGTTGCCGCAGGAGTTTCAGAGCGTTATCGAAATCCCTTTCGGATCAAGCGTGAAGTATGAACTCGACAAAACCAGTGGACTTATTAAGCTGGATCGCGTCCTATATTCCGCCGTTTATTATCCGGCCAATTATGGCTTTATCCCGCAGACTCTCGCGGAAGACGACGACCCGCTCGATGTCCTCGTACTATGCCAGGAAACTGTGGTGCCATTAACCATTATCCATGCCCGGGCCATTGGGGTGATGACCATGATCGACAGTGGCAAAAAGGATCACAAGATTATCGCGGTGGCCACCGAAGATCCCGAATTCAATTCTTATCGCGAAGCGGAACAAATGCCCTCCCATCGCATGATCATGTTGCGTCGTTTCTTTCAGGACTATAAGCAACTGGAAGGCAAAGCCGTCGAAGTGGACGAAATTCGTCCGGCTGGCGAAGCTTATCCCATCATCAGCGACGCGCTTCACCGCTACAGCGAGCAGCGGCGCAAGGGATTCCTTCAGGCTAAGCACTGAGGATTCACTCCACTACAAGAACGTGTTGTCCTAGTCTATGGCGTCGTGGTTTTGGGTCCATAAAAATAATAGCTTGCGGAGTAGTGGACGCGAACTTCAGCGCCAGTGTGTCCAGAATCGCATCCTACGGTTGGAGCCTTGCCGCCTTCAGTATCCAATCTTTGGATGTAGGTCACATCTTTGAATATCCCTGTGCCCTGGTTCGATTTCGCCTTCAATAGTAACCATTGAATCGCGCTGGCGTTTGGACTGTCGACATGCTGCTGCGGTTCACCAATCACCTTGCTGCCGTCACTGCTCTCCCAAGTGGGACCGCCGTAGTGCTTGCCGATCTTCTCCCCTTTATCATTGATCAGGTCAGCCTGTGGAGCTTTCAATACCCATTTAAATTGCCCAGCCGCGTCCGGTGGGACCTTACATTCATAGATCTGTACTCCCTCTCCACGAGCTTTGAGGAGGAGTGCGCGAGCATCCGGCAAATTTAAGGCATCGGGAGCCTTAGGTGGACGATCTTGAGCCGTCGCATTAAGAAGCCCTCTCAAGACAAACACGTTCAGAATGACCGCGAACCATTGTTTTCTTCCAATATTGGTTCTCATTCGTGGTTCCTCCGTTTCATACAACACGAGATTTAGAAGTGATCGTCGATCCTCTGTAAATGCTCGTAGCGTCCGCCCAATGCTGCCAGGCTTTTGGCTTGAATTGCGCGGTCCCATGGGCCCGCTTGCCAGTTATCTCTCTTCTTTTCGGGGAAAATCCATGGAGGCAAGTTAATGAACAGGTTGCGTGCCATCGCGATCGCGTACGGCTCGTAGAGCGAGCGCAGGTAAGCGAGCTTCTGTTCGGACTCCGTCCCGTCGCGCATCTTCAGACCACGCTCCGACAGAGCATTGCGCAGTTTGACTAGCTCTTCGGGCGGCAACCGATCAGGAATGTGCGGATCATACCTCGCGTTTACAATCTGTGCCAAATCCACTACGGCGTGACGAGCCATCGCGAATGTGTTTTTCGCTTGCTCCGTTCGAATGCCATCTATTCCTGCAATAATCAACGAAGTGGCATCGAGAATTGTCGTCAGCGCGCCCAGCCAAGTTTGATTGTTATGCTGGGAGCGGAAAAAACTCAGTGCCGGATAGGAGATATGGCTCTCGAGGACCTGAGCCGCCCACCTCTCCCAATCGCGAAAAATCTGATCCACAATGTCCTGCCGCGGGGAGCTGCCAAACCTGCCAATTAACTCGACGGCGGTCGGTGGAGATCCAGCGCGCACGTCAAGCAAAGAGATCTCAATCTCTCGCCGGGAAAACGATGTATAGATGGTCGGTAGATAACCAATGATTGTGCCTAGAAAGGCAAAACCCATTCCGGCCTCAAACACTGCCAGAAAGCGGGCGACCTTCGATGTGGGAACGATGTCCCCATAGCCCAGAGTGAAAAAGGTTTCACCGCTATGGTAGAGCAGTCCGTAGAAATGGACGGGCTGTCCGTTCAGCTGTACGTGGCCTCCTGCCGCAAACTGCAATAGGGCGAATCCCAAGATGAGTCCCGCCGCCCAGAGAGCCAGCAGAACGATGAGAGACAACGGCCCGAAGTATCCGAGGAAGTTTTCCTGCTGGTTGGCAGACCGAATGCGGCGCGCAATTCTTATCCAAGGAACCCACGTGTTCCGATAAAAAAAAGTCGAGAGCCGGAGAGCACGCCGGATGCGACGCGGCAAAATGACGGTTTCGAAGGCGTCCATCAGAACGGTAAGAAGGAGGCCAACACCGGCGATCGTGGCAAGGACGTGCATGTTGATCAGATGAGATCGTGGCGGAATGGTAGCAGAATTGGGGCACAGTCAGAACTTGAGGAATACGCAACCCTCGTTTTCAGGGCGTGGTAGGTACGTTCGCCAGCGCCGTGTGTACCGCCTGTAACTCTTTCAATAATCCCCTCAGCTTGGTCGATTCCAGCGCATTCGCTCCATCCGACTTCGCTTCTTTGGGATTGTCGTGCACTTCCATGAACACTCCGTCCACGCCCGCCGCCACCGCCGCTCGCGACAACACCGGAATGAACTCCGGCTGGCCTCCGCTTGCCGCAGGTTTGCCTCCATCGCCATCCGACGACGAGGGCAGTTGCACCGAATGGGTCGCATCAAAGACTACGGGCACGAACTTTCGCATGATTGAGAGCGATCTCATATCAACAACAAGATTGTTGTAGCCGAAGCTCGATCCTCGCTCCGTCAGGAAAACTTTGTCGTTCCCTGCCGTTCGGCACTTCTCGACTACATGCTTCATGTCCCACGGAGAGACGAACTGACCCTTTTTGATATTTACTGCGCGCTCGCTCATAGCAGCTGCCAATACGAGATCCGTCTGGCGGCACAGGAAGGCGGGAATCTGAATCACGTCTACCACCTCGGCGACTTTCGGAACGTCGGCGACTTGGTGCACATCTGTCAGCACGGGCACGCCAACTTCATCTTTTACTTTTTTTAAGATTCGCAAACCCTCAATCAGACCGGGACCGCGAAAGCTCCGGATCGAGGTGCGATTGGCCTTGTCGTATGAAGCCTTGAAAATGAAGGGAAAATTTAAAGACCGCGTAACGCCCTTGATGATCTCGGCCATACGAACGGCATGATCTTCACTTTCGATGACGCATGGCCCGGCAATTAGGAAGAGATTGCTAGAGCCAATGGTGACATCGCGGACTTGAAAGGAAGCACTCATTCACTGCCGCCCACTGGCGATAGCCTTGGGCTGGATAAGCTTGACTTCAGTCCTCATGCGAAGCGAATTCGGTATTTCGGCCACGCTATCTGTGTGACGGATCAGATCTATGATCTCCTTTTCGCCCGGATCGGCATTGACCGCAGCAGAAAAGGGAACGTTTTGCGCACGTACGGGATCACCACCCCAATCCGCCTGCACTTGTATTTGTACATCGTGAATCTTTATTCCCTGCTTTGCCGCTTCGCGATACAGGTCATTGCTGTAGCAACCGCCGATTGCCAGAAGCAGCAACTCTCCTCCATTGAAGCCCAGGCCGAGGCCCCCACTCTCTTTGCTGCGATCGATGGTGACAGTCCTGGGGCCGGACGAACCCACTGCAAGCGAGCTGCCGGTGAGAGTACGGATTTCGACGCTGGTTTGTTGGGCCATAAGCGAACGCTGCTAAGCTCTCACCTTCTCAGGCCGGTGAAACATGTCAACTTCTGCCGCAGCTTTTTCCGCTCGCCGTTTGAGCCCGCTCTGGTAAGCGGCGCCCACAAACGCCTTGAACAAGGGATGCGGCTCAAGCGGCTTCGACTTGAATTCCGGATGGAACTGGCATCCGATGAAATGTGGGTGATCCGGTAGCTCTATCATCTCGACGTAAGTTCCATCTGGCGTCGATCCGGAAATCCGCAGACCCGCAGCCGTTAGCGTCTCTTCGTACTCGCGATTGAATTCATAGCGATGACGATGGCGCTCGCTGATCTCATTCTGTCCGTAAATCTTGTAGGCCAAAGTCTCAGGCTCAATTTTGCATGTCCATGCACCCAAGCGCATGGTGCCGCCAAGTTCTTCAACTCCGCGCAACTCACGCAATTTGTAGATCACGCGATGCGGAGTTGCGGGATCGAATTCGCTTGAATTCGCCTCAGCCAACCCACAAACATTCCGGGCAAATTCAATGCACGCAGTTTGCATGCCCAAGCAAATTCCGAAGTATGGAATCTTCTTCTCCCGAGCGTAGCGAATCGCATTCAGCATTCCTTCGATACCACGCTTGCCAAAGCCGCCGGGTACGAGGATTCCGTCGTAGTCCTGCAACTGCTCTTCATAGGCCCTGCCTTCGGTTTCTAGGCCTTCCGCTTCGATCCAGTTCACCTGCAGCTTCAAATTGTGGGCAAGGGCGCCGTGGACCAGCGCTTCCTTAAGCGACTTATAGGAATCTTCGTACTCCACATATTTGCCGACGATTCCGATTGTGACCTCGGCCGTGGGGGTATAGACCTTTTGGACGAGCTCTTCCCAACGCTTCAAGTCACGATCTTTGGCTTCGAGGTGCAGGTAACGAAGCACAAGAGTGTCCACGCCTTCATGCGCGAATACGACCGGCACTTCGTAGATGGAAGCCACGTCCTTTGCGGTAACGACGGCGCCCTCTTCGACATTGCAGAAGAGCGCAATTTTCGACTTGATGTCCTTCGCTAAGAAGCGATCGGTGCGACATAGCAAGATGTCCGGCTGGATTCCAATGCTCAGCAGTTCTTTCACGGAATGTTGCGTCGGTTTGGTCTTAAGCTCTTGCGCGGCTGCAATGAACGGAACCAGCGTCACATGCATGAAGAGTGTATTTTCGCGGCCAAGTTCCTGGCGCATCTGGCGGATGGCTTCCATAAACGGCAGAGACTCGATGTCACCCACCGTGCCGCCAATCTCGACAATCGCGACATCCACGTCTTGCGCGACTTTCTTCATCGCGGATTTGATTTCATTGGTCACGTGAGGAATCACCTGCACGGTTTTGCCCAGATAATCGCCCCGTCGCTCCTTGGCGATGATTTGCTCGTAAATTCGGCCGGTCGTCCAGTTATTGTCGCGAGAAAGCTTGGCGTGAGTGAATCGTTCGTAGTGCCCAAGATCAAGGTCGGTCTCGGCTCCATCGTCGGTAACGAAGACCTCTCCGTGTTGGAAGGGCGACATTGTGCCCGGATCCACGTTGAGGTAAGGATCGAACTTCATTAGGTTGACTTTCAGCCCGCGGCTTTCCAGCAGGCAGCCGATCGAAGCCGCCGCCAATCCCTTACCCAGAGAAGACACAACACCGCCCGTCACAAAGATGTACTTTGCCGACATCGCTTCCTCACCTTAAATTGTCT
>JAOAPG010000137.1 GCA_025462785.1 Acidobacteriaceae bacterium | reverse complement strand
AAGGTGATCGGTTCGGCATGGACCCCATGCGTGCGGCCGATCATGGGCGTGTCCTTGAATTCCCACGCGCGCCGTTTGAGGACGTCGGCAAGCCGCTGCAAGTCTTCAGAAATGATGGCCGAAGCCTGCTGCATCAGCAGAGCCTGCGCTGTATCGACGACGTCGTTTGAGGTCAACCCGTAGTGGAACCAGCGAGCATCAGGACCAACGATTTCCGCCACCGAAGTCGTAAAGGCGATTACATCGTGGCGCACCTCCGCCTCAATTGCACGGATGCGTTCAAGATTGAAGTCTGCCCGCTTCTGGATAGCTTTTGCAGCGCTCTTGGGAACCATGCCTGCTTCTGAAAGCGTCTGGGTGGCAGCCAGTTCTACCTTAAGCCAGGTGCAAAAACGATTTTCTTCGCTCCATATGCGGCCCAATTCTGGGCGGGTATAGCGTGAGATCAAGTTGTCGGCCTCTAATCTGAGAATAAAAATACGGACTAAGAAGTTTAAACGGATTGCACGCACGTGACTAGCAGAGCCAGCTAGAAGGAATATTGGCGTTAGTGTCGAAGTTGATTTCGGAATCTACCGATAGGTCGCGATGCGATATAATATGGTTATGTCGCGCGGATATAATCGCGGCATGGATAAACTACTCACGCCAAGCGATTACCAAGTCTTGGCGGAATTGCGGCAGCACATTCGGCAGTTCCTACATTTCAGTGAACAGGCCGCGCGCGCCGTTGGGCTCGAGCCTCGTCAGCACCAGCTGATGCTGGCGCTTAAAGGATTGCCGAAGGAAGCGCGTCCTCGCATCGGGGAATTGGCAGAGCGGTTAAAAATTCAACACCACAGCGCAGTCGAGTTGACAAATCGATTAGTGGCTGGTGGATACGTTCGTAGGCAGCGGGGAAAAGAAGATCAGCGCGAAGTTCTGCTGTCGCTGACTCCCAAGGGAGAAAAAATTCTACGCGAGCTTACCTTGCATCATCGTGAGGAGCTTCAGCTGCAAGGGCCCGCGCTAGTGGCGTCTTTGAAGCGTGCTATGCAACTTGGTAAGGACGCGAAAGAAGGCGAACCAAGAATTCATTCTAAGAAAACGGAGACTTAGCGGACCTGGTTGCTCGCGAGAGTAGGCAACAGGATCGCGGCAACTTTGACAATGTCTGAAAAAACCTGCAGTTCTAACGAAAGAACAAATACAGCAAATCCTGATCACGGACTTCATCGTCCGACAATCGGCGCGACCGGAGCTCCAGTTGGAGAGACGGCGCTAGCCGAACCGGCACAGTTTCGCATGGTCTTGGTTGCATTCCTGGCTGCCGGAATTGGCATTCTCGCGGGCTTGATTGCGTACGTTCTCTATAACCTGATCGGTCTGTTCACAAACATAGTTTTCTACCATCGTTTCGTCTTTGCCTTCGCCAGTCCTCGAAATCATCATCTTGGTGCCTGGGTTTTTCTGATGCCCGTCATCGGCGGCGTGATTGTTGGCTTCATGGCGAAGTATGGTTCGTCGAAAATCAAAGGCCATGGAATTCCCGAAGCTATGGAAGCGGTACTTTTTAATCGGAGCCGGATCCAGCCGCGGGTTGCGATTTTGAAGCCCATTTCCGCCGCGATTGCGATCGGAACCGGCGGGCCGTTCGGAGCGGAAGGGCCAATCATCCAAACCGGAGGTGCGATCGGTTCGCTCATCGGCCAGCTGGTCCACACGACGGCGTCGGAACGCAAAGTTTTACTGGCATGTGGAGCCGCAGCCGGTATGTCCGCGACATTTAATACGCCAATTGCCGCCGTGATCCTCGCCATCGAGTTGCTGTTGTTTGAATTCAAGTCGCGATCTTTTATTCCACTAGTAATCGCCAGCACCATTGCGACCGCAGTGCATATGCAGTTGCTCGGAGCCGGGCCAATGTTCAAGGTTGCAGCCATGGATTTCGCCATCCCGCACGCGCTGCCTTTTTACTTGTTGCTCGGCGGGGTGTGCGGGCTATCGGCTGTCGGCTTTAGCAAACTGCTTTACTTTACGGAAGACTTATTCGAGAAATTGCCTATTGATGAGCTATGGTGGCCAGCTATCGGAGCCCTGGGTCTGGGTATTATCGGATACTTTGTGCCTCGAGTGCTGGGAGTGGGATATGACACGATCAGCGACATCTTAAATGCGAATCTCGCTCTGAAATTGCTGCTTATCGTGATGCTCGCAAAAGCGGTAGCGCTGGTTCTTTCGCTGGGTTCGGGAACATCCGGCGGCCTGCTGGCACCCATGTTTATGTCGAGTGCGGCCATGGGCGGCGCATTCGCGATTGGAATCGACAAAATATTTCCGGGAGCGCATCTTTCCCCGGGAGCTTTCGCATTGGTAGCAATGGGAGCGGTTTTCGGGGCAGCGTCCCGAGCGACGTTTTCGTTTATTATTTTCGCCTTCGAGATCACCCGCGACTACAACGCGGTCCTGCCGCTGATGTTGGTCAGCGTCATTGCTGACGGGATTGCGATGCTGCTTATGCCCAGTGGATCGATTATGACGGAGAAGTTGGCTCGGCGAGGGCTACGCATCCACCAGGATTATGAGACGGATGCCCTGCAGCAAATGGCGGTTTCTGAAACGATGGATAGGGAAGTGCCAACGGTTTCCGGCGACATGCGCCTGAGCGACTTGGCTGAAGGAATTGCCAAGAGAGACCCGAGATTTAGCCGTCATCAGGCAATCATTGTCGTAGATCGAGAAGAGAAACTCGCGGGAATCATCACTCGCGGAGATATCTTTCGCGCCCTGGATCAAGATCCAGCGGGAGCAATGACTGTTTTAGAGGCCGGCACGCGAAATGTGATCGTGACGTATGCAGACGAAACCCTGCACGAGGCGTCTACCAAGATGCTACGAAATAAAATCGGCCGTCTGGCGGTGGTGGACAGAAGAGATTCGGGACGTGTGGTTGGTTATTTGGGGAGACACGGAATCATGGCTGCCCGTGCGCATCGTTTAGAAGAGGAGCATGTGCGCGAAACGGGGTGGATCAAATGTCGAGCCCAAGAAGTAGGTTCGTAATGAGGATGGTCTAATTTGCCGCTGCATCGGACTGCTTTTTCTCTGCGGCTTCAATTAACGGCCTGAGCGCCTGCACCGAGATCCCCAGCGTACCTCCGGAGAAGCCGTCGATATACGCTTCATTGACTCCAATTACCTGGCCTTGGGAGTTGAAAACAGGGCCTCCGCTGCCTCCGTGCGCAGTCGGGGCGTCATAGATCAGCTTGTCTCCTACTACATCTCCCAGATGCCCGTAAGTCGCTGACGGACGAATGAGCGAGAGTGCCGCGAGTTCATCCGCCGAGCCTTGGTCATCGTGCCGGAATGCGAGCCGCTCATAAACGGCCTGCGGCGACTTCGCCACCATTCCCAGAATTCCCATCGGATATCCGATGACAGCCACCAACTCTCCGGGTGGAGGAGTTTGCTCCGCCAAAGGCAAAGGTTCGATCTGGCGGGCCGCTTTGGAACCTACGACTTGGACGATCGCCAGATCCCCCTGTGCGGACAATTCCAACGGCGTGATATTAACTGGCGTAGATAGTCCGGGGAAAAAGGCAACCAGTTTTTCGAGTTTTGGTTCGGCGCCTTTATTGATCAGCGTGGTTGCTTCCGCGTCTCCGTACCAGGGTTCCGCTACGTGGCGATTCGTGGCAAGCAGTCCATCTTCGACGACAAACCCGCTACCCGAGATCCGCGCTCGGAAGGATGGCGCCTGTCCGGCGAATCCGACTTGGTAAACGCCGAAGATATAGCAGATGGAATTACGGTAGCGGTTGAGAACCATCGCAGGCATAGCCTGCTCTTGCTTGAGTTGCTCGACTTGATGCGACAGGTCCTGCACTTGCGCCTGGAGGTCATCGATTGGTTGGGCGGCGTAATAGTAATTAGCGATGAAGCCCAGCGTCACGAAAAAGAATCCGACCAACGCGCCTTGGATTACTCTAGGCCAGAAAGTGCAAACGGGTTCTTCTAACGAATCGTTCTCGGCCATAAAGAAGGAAAACCGGCGGCGTGCGGAGGGGATTCCGTGCCGATGATCTTCTTATGGTGGGGCTTGGAGGTTCAATTTCCTAGGGTACGGAAGGCGATGTACGGATGGAATAGTGGCAGGACCACTGCGCCGTTCAGAATTGAGCGGCTATGTCGTTAGTAGGATGTGACCTTCCGTTATTCCAATTCGGGTAGGTCCAGCCGCTCGGACATTTCCTCGTACAAAAAGCCTTCTCCGGGACGGTAGGGCTGCACCCACTCGCCATCGATCACGAACTGCGGAATCGCCCGCTTTCCAGTGCGCTTGATCACTTCTTCAGCGGCGCCGGGAGTGCTTTCGATATCGATTTCAGTGAAGGTGAGATTGTGCTGCTGCAGGAAGCGCTTAGCAATACGACAGTCCGGGCACCAAGGGGCAGAGTAGACAGTAATCTCCATTGCTAAGTTCATTATAACCTGAGTCTCCGGGGTACTAACCCGCCCAACAAGCCTCCCTAGTTTGCTTATAAACGATCCAGTTCGCGCAGTGTGCGCTCGTTGACCACGTTGCCAGTATTTAGGGTGGAAGACGGCTCAAAGAGCATAGTCCAGGCTTCTTCATCGGCGATCGGCCGATGCTCGACTTTGCGAGGGACTACGATGAACTCGCCCTCTTCAAGCCACACATGCCGGGTCGCGAAATTCCATACGGAAGCGGCCCTTCACCACAAGAAACATCTCGTCCTCGTTCTCGTGATGATGCCAGACAAACTCGCCTTTGAGTTTATCGAGCTTGACCAGTTGACCATTGAGTTCACCAGCGATGTAAGGCTTCCAGTACTCCGAAATCTGAGTAAGCTTCTCAGCAATATTTACTTTGTCCACGATGTTTCCTCCACAAAAATTTATTTCGCCTGAGATAAATGAACGATAAACCGTTGCAGGGAATGGAGGCAAAAGCCGCCGTCGGGGAAGAACTTCTGAATTTAGGTGCAAAATGCTCTGCAAAAAAAACAAAAGCCGCCAGCTTGCGCTGACGGCTGAAAGCTAAGAGCTGATAGCTAGGAGCTAAAGGCTAGCTATTCTCGTACAACAGAACGCCTTCCGTTTTTTCCGCGTCCACTGGACGATAGAACAGCTTGTTATCGTCAAGTAACACTTCGATGAACGCCGGACGCGTCGTGATCGTTCCCTGAATCAACGCCTCTGACAATGGGTCTTCAATGTACTTCTGCAAGGCGCGGCGCAGCGGACGTGCTCCGTAGCTGCGATCACCCGTTGTTTGATTGAGAATCCATTTCTTGGCTTCATCGGTCACAGTGACCGTGATCGACTTCTGCGCCAGGTTTTGATTCAGCAAGTTCACCATAAGCTCAAGAATCTGAATCAGATCCGTTTCGCTCAGGGCCGTGAATAGAATGACTTCGTCCAAACGGTTCAGGAACTCGGGGTTGAACGTGCGTTTAACTTCGTTCTTCACCAAATCCTCGATCTTCTCGGAGATCATCTCTTCCTTGCTCGATTGGAAGCCCAGACCTTCGCGGCGCTGCAAGTGACGCGCACCGATGTTCGAGGTCATGATGAGTATTGTGTTTTTGAAGTCAACCGTATTGCCGAGGCCATCGGTCAACTGTCCGTCTTCAAATACCTGCAAGAGGATGTTGAAGACGTCCGGATGAGCTTTCTCGATTTCGTCGAGAAGAACGACCGAATACGGCGCACGCTTCACACGCTCGGTCAGCTGTCCACCTTCCTCATAGCCGACGTATCCTGGAGGTGAACCGATCAGCTTCGAGACCGAGTGCTTCTCCATGAATTCGGACATATCGAAGCGAACCAGCGACTTCTCGCTGCCGAACATGAACTGGGCGAGAGTACGCGCCACTTCCGTCTTACCGACGCCAGTCGGTCCTAGGAAGAGGAACGAACCAATCGGCCGATTCGGGCTCTTGAGTCCAGCGCGCGAGCGGCGGATCGCACGAGCCAAGGCGACGATTGACTTGTCCTGCGAGATGATCCGCTTGTGCAGTTCTTCTTCGATGCGGAGCAGCTTCTGCGACTCTTCTTCCTTGATCGAAGTTACCGGAACGCCGGTCCAGCGCGAGACTACGTCCTCTATGTCTTCCCGTCCGACTACTCCGGTTGCCGACTCATCCAGATGATATTTTTCGCGAAGAGCGCGCAGGTTCTCGCGCTCCTTGCGTTCCTCGTCCGAATAGAAGCGCGCCTTCTCGAACTCATGGTTCGCGATGGCATTCTCCATGCGGTGAACGATGAACTTGATGCGCTTCTGTACCTCAGTGATTTCCTCGGGCAGCGAAGTCTGGCGCAGCTTTACGCGCGCTCCGGCTTCGTCGATGAGATCAATCGCCTTATCGGGCAAGAAGCGGTCGGGAATATAGCGATTCGAATGCGATACGGCGAAGTTGATGGACTCGTCGGTGTAGGTGACGGCATGAAACTTCTCGTATCGGTCTTTAATCCCAAACAGAATTTTTGTAGCGTTGGCTTCGTCCGGCGGTGGAACCTTCACTGACTGGAAACGGCGCTCAAGCGAACGATCTTTCTCGATCGACTTGCGATACTCTCCAGGAGTCGTCGCGCCAATGCACTGGATTTCTCCACGAGACAATGCCGGTTTCAGGATATTTGCGGCATCCAGCGAACCTTCCGCTGAACCTGCTCCCACCAACGTGTGAAGTTCGTCGATGAAGATGATGGAATTCTGCGACTCCATCAATTCCTTCATGATGGTCTTCAAACGCTCTTCGAATTGTCCGCGGTATTTGGTTCCGGCGACGATCAGCGACAGGTCAAGCGCCAAAATCCTCTTGTCTGCAAGGAATGACGGAACTTCGCCATCCGAAATGCGCTGTGCCAAGCCTTCCACGATTGCTGTCTTGCCAACACCTGGCTCGCCAATCAGCACCGGATTGTTCTTGGTGCGGCGGCAGAGAATCTGAATCACGCGTTCGAGTTCGCCATCACGTCCCACGAGCGGATCAAGCTGTGTATCCATGGCAGCTTGTGTTAGATCGCGGGAAAATTCGCTTAAAAG
>JAOAPG010000111.1 GCA_025462785.1 Acidobacteriaceae bacterium | reverse complement strand
CTGCTGGATGAACCGGTCCAGCCCCGTCGGAATGCCCAACTTGCGCACCCCTCCGTCCGGTTTCGCGATCTCGACTCGCCTTACCGGTTGCGGTTGATAGGTCCCGCTCCCCAGTTGTTCCCGAATCGCTGGCCAGTGCTGCTTCAGGTAGCCCGGCCATTCCTCGACCCTCATGCCGTCGATTCCCGGACTGCCCTTATTGGCCTTGACTCGTCGTAAAGCCTGCTGGCAGTTCTCCCGCCCGCAGACCTCTTCCATCAGTTGTTCTGCTCTAGCCGGACTTTCGGTTTCGCCTTTCGCCGTGAGCGATTCGGTCCCTTCCCGCGGAGCCCTTGGAGCTTCACTCCTCCCCTCCCCGGTAAAGGCCAGCACTCTCTGTAGCTGGTTTTTCTGCCGCTTGTCGTTCATCGAGTCCTGCGTCCTACTCGCCGCTCCTTGCTGTTTGGGCCTTCGGCCTTTCGGCCTACTATCCCCGCTGCTGACTCCCGCCGCACGATCAGAAGGGATCGCTCCCCCCTCAGTCACGCTTCCGTGACACGCCACGGGTCTCCCGAAGTAAGTTCAGCCGCCTTCCGCGCACAACCGCCGGATTTACCACCAGTGCTCTTGGTGGAACTGGGCTTCGCGATCATTAGCCCGCTCGCCCCGCACCGTAGGCCTCGTTTCCGGTTCTTGTTCATCGGCTCGCGCTTTTGATCCACGCTTCTTTCAGACCCCGCCTCACGACGACGCCCTTGCGCTTCTCTAGCCCTTCACCTCCACCAGGTTAGGCAGGGGACTTCCACCCCCAAGCTGTCGAACATGTTCAGCACACAAAAAAAGCCCTGCGCCGATTGCTCGGTCACAGGGCCCGTTGTATTACGGAGTACCTGGTTAGATTATTTAATTAATTATGAGTTATCGTCCCGGCCGCTGCCGGAAATAACCTTCCTCGTAGCCCGATTTCAACACCCGCCCATTTTGTACCTGCACGCTGATGTGGCCCGTGAAGTTCGTTCTGTGGAGCAGCGCTTCCATCGAGGAAGACAATACCTCTCCCGAGCGAACTTTATTGCGAAATAAGATGAAACTGCCTTCCTGATTGTCGGATTGTGGCGGTTTAGGATTTTCTGGCGCCGGATTATTTAGCACAATTCCTGCCTAAATCGTGAGTTATAGCAAGAGCGCAATCCTATAACTCAGGGTTTGACTAGTCGAACAGAACTCTATTTGCTTTCAGTTGTTGTGCTTACCTTCGAAATAGCGAATCGCTATAAGCGAGTGTTATACTCTGCCATCATGAAATTCAAAGTTCTGCAGGAAAATTTGCGCAAGACCCTGTGGGCGCGAATTGATGAGGGCGGTTTGACCGGGCTGCGTTTGGCTGAGCTCACCGGATTCAAGCAAGCTCACATCTCCAACTTCCTCAACCGCAAGCGCGGATTAAGCCTCGAAGGCATGGATAAAGTATTGAAAGTACAAAAGCTTTCCGTGCTCGACCTGCTTGATCCCGAAGAGGTCAACAAGCGCGCCAGCATTCTGCCTCCCAGCGAAGACGAGTTCGAAAATGCCCTCATGGTTGACGAGGCGATCGCAACCGAACCGCTCATCATGAGCATGAACGTGAAAGAAAAGCTGAAGTACAAGAAAAGCTTTCTGCAAAACCTCCGTTCTGAGATGGAAGGCGATCGCGACGGATGGGAACGCTTTGTCGCGATTAAAGTCGACGGACGAGAGGGAATGAGCATGTATCCGCGACTGCTACCGGGGGCAACTGTTCTCGTCGATCGCCATTACAACTCTCTGAAGCCGTATCGCAAGGGAGAGTTCAACATGTACGCGGTGAACAAGAATGGAACTTGCACGGTGAAGTATGTCGAAGTCGCCGGGAATCATTTAGTTCTGCGTCCTCACAACCAGGCCTATCCAGTCGAAGTGCTTGCCATGGAAGACGGCAAGAAAGTGCACGATTACTTAGTGGGCCGAGTCTGCTACGTAGGTATTGAGACCTAGTCATCGCGGGACAGGCGAGTACGCCTGTCGCTTATTCACTATCTGGAGAGGTCCGTGAGCACAGCTTTTAACCTTCCGCCAATCAGCATGATCATGCTCGGCGTTCGCGATCTGGAGCAGTCTCAAATGTTTTACGAAGATCGCCTCGGACTGAAAGTCAGCCAGAAAATTCCTGACTATGTTTTCTTAGACACTGGCGCCGTTACATTGATCCTGAGTGAATCTTTGGCAAAGAACGTTTCTCCCGTCGCTGGCGCTACGGAAGTTATATTTTCGGTCAATGACATCCATGGCGCGCAGGCAGCGTTGATGGCTAACGGCATTGAGTTTACGCAAGAGCCGCACAATGTTGCTGGCCCGATGTGGGCGGCAAATTTCCGCGATCCCGATCGGCATTTGCTAACGATATTCGGCCCCGAACGTGGTGCATCCTGATTTCGACATCTAGTTTGAGGCATACCACTTGAAGAGATTGCTGCTGCTGCTGTTACTCTCCTGCGCTACTTTCGCCCAGGCTCCGGACCCATCCCTGCCGTCGGTATTGGCGCCGGGACTCCATTTGTTGCAAGAAGGACGGACCACGCTCGATCAGAAGACTTTGGTGGAAGCCCGAGATTATTTCTCACACCTGATCAGCAAGGGCCGAAATAATCCGGAGTATTTCTACCAACTGGCGCGAGCGGATTCTTATCGCATCGACGCGTATAGAGCACAGCATGACAGCAAAAATGCCGAAGCGACGCTGAAGCAAGCCATCTCCGAAGTCGAGCGCGCGATTGAATTAAATGACAATTCTGCTAAAGCGCACAGCCTGCTGGCCGACTTGTATGGGCGCAAAATCAGTATCGCCGGCTTTATGGCTGGGCCGCATTACGGTCCTAAGATCGACTCTGAGAACAAGAAGGCGCTCGCACTTGATCCCAAGGACTCAAACGTACTGGCTAGCCGGGGCCGCGAATATCTAATGGCACCGTCGATGTTCGGAGGCGACGTGAATAAGGCCATCGATAGCTTCCGCAAAGCGACGCAAGCGGATCCGGCGAACGACGAAAATTTTGTTTGGCTAAGTCTGGCTTATCGGAAAGCAGGGAACAGCGTGGAAGCAGAAAAAGCTGTGCATGAGGCGCTTCGCCTCAATCCGGGCAGTGTGTTTGCGAAGAACACGGCAGCAGGGAGGTAGGGTCTTCGCCCGACTAGGTGATTGGACGATTTCAAATGCTGGCTAGGGGAAGTTCGAACCTCTCTCATGGCGTCAAAGGAAGAACGACTAGCCCGTCGCATTGAGCACAGAATTGTTCAAGCAACAATGCAGTCGTTTTCCGGTCCTCTTCCCCCTCCTGCAATGCTCGCTCAAAATAACGACGTAGTTCCCAACGGTGCTGAACGGATCATGGTGACGTCGGACAAGCAACAACTCCACCGTCAAGAACTAGAACATTGCGTAGTACATCGAAATGCCGTTGACCAACGTATCGGGCTTATTCTCGGATTCATCGAAATGATGCCGTAGCCTGCCTAGGCGGCTGGTATGTATACATCGGTAAGAATGTCGAGGGACTAGCGGCGATGATTACTAGCGTTGGTGCCCCGGTGGTCGCTTTTATCTATGGCCGCAAAAAGCAAACTGATGAACGCGCCCAGAAGTCTTAATTGTCGTTAAATTCAAATAACCTCAGCGTAGTGAAACGTAAGCTCATCACCGGGCGGGCATCACAGTGGTACTCATAGCTCTGCTTTTTTTCTATATCCACTCGACTGTTGAGGCGAGTCCGCCATGGGTAATCCAATAGCGTGACATTTCAAAACCGCCCACTACCCAAATTCCCTCCAAGGTTGACAGTCGTCTTGAATCCAGAGTAGCCTTTGGGGCGTTGTTTCCGTTGACACTGTTCGTGACTAACTCGGGGGAGGGAGTCATGAACAGTCTACCCAGCCCTCGCTTGGGGAGTGAGGAGCAGGCCACATCGTGTCATCGGTGTGGCCTTTTTTATTTGTGCTACGCCTCCCTTAAACACTTTTATAACTCTTGACTGACACTAAATGACTCGTTACCATTGCCACCAAGCCGAACTACAGATTCTGGCCCTCCCCCATTCGGCTTTTGTACCAAGCTCTTCATTTCTCGCTTCCGGCGCTGTGTCAAACGCATAATCATCAACGATTTCATGCTGGATAGAGGTGCTTCGACTCTTGGAGCTTCTGCAAGCGAAAGCTCCAATTCGCTCAGCATGACAACGTTTGCGGTTTCATCCGACCTCGCCCCGACGTAGACCTTAACTCGAGACCCGCAACGATCTTCCCACCTTTTGTTATCATCAGTTTCGGGACTCATATTCTTTTTACGGAGAGATGTTCATGGACGAAACACCGACCAGCGGCGCCGGTGCACGGCGTAACGAAGATATTGCACTCGACTTGTTGAAATTTGTTGCAATGACAACCGGCTACGGACGCACCAGTTCAACGGGAGCGGGTTTCCAAGGCACAGGGTCCGCTTCGAAGCCGGAAGATTATGCGACACATCTGCTTGAGCTGTACGGAAGATGTCTGCAGGCGGTGCAGGGAAAGAAGTAGCGCTGGATAAAATTTCGCGGACGGGCGGGGACGCCCGTCGCTACGTCGAATCGAATCCATGAAGACACGAGCGTTTCTTTAATTCGCTAGCAATAAGGCTTCGCCCGTCTGCTTAGTTTTTAATCAGAGACGTCCGTTTTCCGTTACCTGGTATTTCACTCCCAATTGATCAAAGAGGAAGCTGAATATGTCCGCGCCCTGTTCGATCTGCTCATCGAGCGCGGTTCCAATGCCGTGTCCGGCAATTGCTGTCGTCCGCAGGAGTATCGGATGATCCGACGCATTTGCCGCCTGCAATCGCGCCGTCACCTTGCGTGAGTTCATCGGATTCACGCGATGATCGTTTTCTCCCGTCAGAAAAAGCACCGCCGGATACTTTGTGCCGTCCTGCACATGGTGATACGGCGAATAGGCATAGAGCGCCTTGAACTGCTCGGGATCCTTGATCGTGCCGAACTCGGTAATGTTGAAGGCGCCATTGGGATCGAGTTCGACCCGCAGCATGTCATAGAGGCCGACAGACGACACCACCGCCCGAAACAGTTCGGGATGCTGCGTGAGCTCCACTCCCATGAGGAGACCACCGTTGCTGCCTCCCATGATGGCAAGATGCGCGGGGGAGGTGTATTTCCGCTGAATAAGATGTTCGGCGCAGGCGGTGAAATCGTCAAAGACATTTTGCTTGTGAGTTAGATTGCCCTCTTTGTGCCACTGCTCGCCGTATTCTCCACCGCCGCGCAGATTGGCGATTACATACACTCCGCCTTGGTCGAGCCAAATGCGCCCACGCGATGCCAGGAACCCAGGGTTCAGATTTACGCCGTACCCACCGTAGCCGTAAAGCAGGGTTGGATTTTTTCCGTCGAGCTTGGTTCCTTTACGGCGAATAATATTCAGCGGCACCCGCGTGCCGTCTTTCGAGACCGCGAACTCTCGCACCACTTCCGCGTCGTCAAAATGAATAGAAGTCGTCACAAACATGCCGGTGCGCGCGGACTTTCCGGTGGACGGGTTGAAGCTGTACCACGCGGGCGGTTGCAGATAAGTAGACGTAAGGAAAAGAACGTCATTGCCGCCGGTGTGCAAAATTTGTCCGACGGAGGAGATGGGAGGCAAAGGGATGGTCCTGGTTTGGTGTCCCTGATGATCGAAGACGCGCACTTGCGAAGGCCCGCCAATGATGTTGACTACATATAGGTCTTTGGGCGTGACCTCGAACTGCTCGATGGAAGCCTCCGCGCTTTCGTCGGCTGCTGCACCTGAGGCAGAACCCGGACTCTGCCAAACCGCAACTTGCGCATTTGTAAGTTGCGGATCGGAAAGCGGCAAACGCAAGATCTTGCCGCGTGGCGCATCTTTGCGAGATAGCAAATACAACGCATCATCAGGGCCGATCCTCGCGGAAACGACTGCGTCTTCGAACTGGGTTACTTGCGTCCATTTATCTTCGGGACTCAAGACATAGTGAGCGTATTCGCCGCCATCTCCATTGGAGACGGATGCCAATATCCAGCGGCCGTTGTCACTGGTTTCGAGTTTGATCTCGGCGATGCGCGGAAATTCCTTGCCAATGACGTAGATATCATCGCGGCTATCGGTGCCGAGCTTGTGAAAATAAATTTGCTGAAAGAAATTTGCGTCCTCGGCGGCACGCTCGTCCCCTTGCGGGTAGCGCGTGTAATAAAAGCCCGAGCCGTCGCCCTTCCAGGCGATGCTTCCACCTGCGGTTCCGAAGTTCACTCGCGGCACACGGTCGCTCAACTCTTTGCCGGTGGCTACTTCGAAGACGTGAGCTTCGCCATCTTCTGATCCATTGTGTGAGAGAGATGCCGCGACCAGCTTGCCGTCGAGCGACGGAACGTAGAAGTCGATGGCGGTAGAGCCTCTTCCCTGAATGGTGTTGGGATCGATTACAACTTGAGCATTGGTGGGATCGTCAGCCGAATGCAGCGCGATTAGAAAGGGATGCTGCTTGGGCGGCTCGTCCTTCATGGCGAAGAGAGTTCCACCGCGATAGTCCAGATCGAAGTAGCGGCCCGACTGGCTCGTAATCAGCTCGGTAAGGCGCTGCTTGATTGCGAGACGAGACGGCAGATGATCGAGGTACTCGCGGGTGCGGCTGTTCTCGGCGGAGCTCCAATGTTTGACGTCCGGATCGTTCCAATCTTCCATCCAGCGGTAATCGTCGGTGACTTTGA
>JAOAPG010000110.1 GCA_025462785.1 Acidobacteriaceae bacterium | reverse complement strand
ACTCAGATGAGGTGCAGATTCCAAAGGCCGCCTAACGATATGAATTCTCAGCTAAGAGTCACTGTGCTCAAGAACGCCGAAGCCGCGGAGCAAATTGTTCGTGACTGGACGGGGC
Organism: Acidobacteriaceae bacterium; assembly: GCA_025462785.1. Classification (GTDB taxonomy): domain Bacteria; phylum Acidobacteriota; class Terriglobia; order Terriglobales; family Acidobacteriaceae; genus JAOAPG01. The sequence goes on along the minus strand of JAOAPG010000110.1, from coordinate 11,858 downwards.
TTTGGGAGCGCTGCCCGGCTGCAACTCCTTTTCAGCGTCCCGAGTGGATTCTTTCTTGGATACACGCGTTCCGACCTGAACAGCCGCTTATTGTGGAGGTCCGAGATGGCAGCAGATTAATCGGCGTCGCACCATTCCTCATTTATAAAGAGGGGGCGGACAGGATACTTGGGCTGATGGGAGGTGGCGTTTCTGATTATCTCGATATTCTCGTCGAAGGCACTTCCGTAGGAGACAATGCTCTCAACGAGGATGGAATTCCCCGGACGCTTTCCGCGATCCTGAGCTGTATCACCCAATCTGAGTTTCCATGGGACGTGCTCAACCTTACGGATTTGTCCTCCGCATCTCCGCTGCTCACAATTGACGAGGACGGCATCAGATCGAGCCATCATGATGTTTGCACTCAACTTTTAGTACCACCAGATGCGGAGCACATCAGGGAAGTAATCTCCAAACACAAGTACGAGAACCTCCGGAATGCACGCTTCCGCTTGCAGCGGGAGGGCACGGCTCACATCGAGTTCGCCACGCAAGAAACATTAAGTGAGTTTCTCGACGCGCTGTTCGAACTGCATCGAACCAGATGGGAACAGAACGGCCAACCCGGTGTTCTAGCCGATGAAAAGAGTCAGGGATTCCACCGGGAAGTTGCGCGAGAATTGTTGCGCCTCGGAGTGCTCCGATTTTATGGGTTGCGCCTGGGAGGCCACCTCGTCGCAATGCTCTACTCTTTTTTCGAACGGGAAGTTGTGTATTGCTACCTGCAAGGATTCGACCCTGGTTATGCAAAGTTGAGCACTGGAACGCTTCTGCTGGGGACTGCGATTGAAGACGCGCTTCACCAAGGTAAAAAACGGATCGACTTCCTACGCGGGCAGGAATCGTACAAATACAATTGGGGCGTGAAGGACTCCGCGACCTTCCGCATTCAGGTGAGGCGGCAGCTTTTAGCTGAAATGCAGCGCGATAGCATCATCGCCGCTTGATGTTTCAGCCTTTGAAGGCTATACGACTGAGTGATTGCCGGAGTTCATCTACCATTTGATCCGGATTCATTTCTTCGGGTTTGCGAGTTACTCTCCAAATCGTCAGAGCGAAGGCGGCACGGGTTTTTATCGTTTCCCCGTCTTAGGTACGGTCGAAGCCGAACGATGTCAGATCGCACCACGCCTCGCTCTTTCCTCCATCCTACGTAGAATAATCAGCATTGATCCGGACGTATTCCGCTGTTAAGTCAGTCGTCTGAAATACCACCGAGGCGTTCCCGCGTCGAAGCTTCACCCGTATGTCGCAGTGTGCTTGCGAGAGATCGCGATGAGCTTGTACTTCGTCGAATGGAAAACCCATTCCATTTCCACAAACCCTCTGCCTTCCGATATAGATGTCAATGTGATTTGCGTTCAATGGCAAGCCACAAGATCCAGCCGCCGAAAGTATGCGTCCCCAGTTCGGATCAGCGCCCGCCCATGCTGTTTTCACTAGTAAAGAATGCGCAATTGCCCGGGCCACGCGCAGCGCTTCATCGCGGGTCTTAGCCTGTTCAATGTGCAGATGGATGATATGCTGCACGCCTTCGCCGTCGGCAACGATCTGATCTGCTAGCGACTGGCACACTTGCTGCAGGGCTGCCGAGAACTGATCACGAATCTTTGGGGTTTTCAGGCTCGCTCCGCTTTTACCTGAAGCCATTAGTAAAACGGTGTCATTCGTGGAAGTATCGCCATCAACCGACATGCAATTAAAACTTACGTCGCAAGACTCGCGCAAAAGCCGTTTCAATTCCACAGGCGTGGCGCTGACGTCAGTCAAGATATAGACCAGCATGGTCGCCAGTTGCGGATGAATCATCCCGGAACCCTTCGCGACACCCGTCAAACTGATTGTCGATTTCCCTGCACGAAATTGGGCTGATGCAACCTTGGGCCGGGTGTCAGTGGTCATGATCGCCCTTGCTAACTGAGCAACCCCTTGCTCGGTTGATGCCCGAGCTGAGATCAAGTCCGCCAGTTTGGCCACGATCTTGTCGGCTAGCAGCGGCACGCCAATAATCCCTGTCGACGACGGAAAGATTTGCTCCGGGCGGACTCCCAGTAACTTAGCCGCCTCTCGGCAAATTCGCTGGCACGCCTTGATCCCTGGCTTGCCTGTCGCGCAGTTCGCATTGCCGGAGTTAATGACGACAGCGCGTATGAGCCCACGACTTTTCGCCAAAGCTTCACGACCCACTTCCACCGGAGCAGCAACGACTCTGTTTTTCGTGAACAAAGCCGCCGCAGTGGTTCCGGGAGCAGCCTCGATTAGTGACAGGTCAGGCCGGCCACTCGCCTTGACGCCGGCGGTGACCGCGGAAAAGCTGAACCCCTTCGGGAGGTGAATTATTTGCGACGGAACCGTCTGGCTCATACCTGGAGCTTCACCAGCCAATTAGCAGGTTCAGGCAGGAGCGCAAATTTTGGAAGCTCTCCACGCACCATGGCGAATTCATCGCAGGAATGATATCGAGGACAGACGCAGCAATCCTTATGGATCTTGTCTGGAAGGTCTTCGCGTTGCGCCATGGAAAAACCCATCTGGGCGAAAAATTCCGGTTTGCGGGTGAATAGACAAATACAACTTACCCGATGTCTCTCAGCTTCTTCCAGCAAAGCTTGAACCAAACGTTTTCCGCCACCATAGCCTTGATGTGATGGATCCACGGTAATGGAGCGTATCTCAGCTAAGTGCTGGCCGTAGAGATGAAGCGCACCGCAGCCGATAATTCGTCCGCGATCTTCTAGAACCACGAAGTCGCGAACATTTTCGCAAATTTCGGCAAAGTTCCGCGGCAGCAGAGTCCCATCGCCGGAGTATGCAGAAATCAGCTCGTGGATTCGCTCCGCGTCGGGAAGAATGGCCTCACGCGTTTGCATGGACGTTCTCCCGAATCGCTGCGACCCGCTTTTTTGCGTCTGCAATTGCATGTTTCACGCGCGATGGAGCGGTTCCCCCCGGCACGTCATGGATCGCGAGCACGGACTGCAAATTCAAGCACGCGTAGAAAGCTTGGTCGAATGCGGGATTCAGCTTTTGCAACTCTTCTAAAGGCAGATCCTGAAGCTCACAGCCTTTCTCCAATGCAAGTCGCACCGCCTTACCGATCTGCTCATGTCCCTGGCGAAACGGAACCCCACGCTGTACAAGATAAGTTGCTGCAGCCCAAGCGTTCATAAATCCCGTTTGCGCTGCTTCTTGCATGTGCTCGTAGTTAAATTCGACAGATCTCATCCACTTCGTTACGAGCGGTAGCAATGCAAGAACGGTTTCGGCAGATTGAAAAAGAGGCTCTTGGGTTTCCTGCAGGTCCTTGTTGTAGGCGAGCGGCAATCCCTTAAGCGCGACCAGCAACGCTGTGGCATTACCGATGACACGAGACGCCTTGCCTCGTGTTAGTTCCAGAAGATCCGCATTCATCTTTTGCGGCATCGCGCTGCTGCCTGTCGAGAATGCCTCGGGCAATTGCACAAAGCCATATTCCTGAGTAGAAAATAGAATCATCTCTTCCGCCCATCGGCTCAAATGCAATGCGATAAGCGAAAGCACATTCACCAATTCAAGAACAAAATCTCGGTCGCTGGTTGCATCGATACTGTTTGCCGTCGTTCGATCGAAACCAAGATCCTTGGCCATACCTCGACGATCGAGCGACAACGTTGTACCCGCAACCGCGCCAGATCCCAGAGGACAAAGATTCAGCCGCTTGCGACAATCGCCCAGTCGATCCGCGTCCCGCAAAAACATCTCCACGTAAGCCAGCAGCCAATGCGACACGAGCACAGGTTCGGCTCGTTGCAGATGCGTGTAGGCCGGCATGGCGGAACTGCCCGCTTGCTCGGCGCGAGTCACGAAAACCTCAAGCCATTCAGCCAGGTCTAACTGAAGTTGATCGATACTTGCCCGCACGTATAGGCGCAAGTCGGTTGCGATCTGCTCGTTGCGGCTGCGTCCGCTGTGCAGTTTGTACCCCGTGTCGCCTATGAAGGAGACCAACTTCTTCTCTACGAAATGATGAACGTCTTCTGCGTCATCATCTTCAAGAAATTCAGGTGATGCGAGGGCGTGATCGCCGATCTTCTGCAACCCTTGCATGATCGAGATCAATTCGCTCGAAGAAAGAATTCCCGCGTCCTTCAATGCACGTGCGTGTGCACCACTGGCTGCGAGTTCATGACTCAACAAGCGGCGATCGAATTCGAAAGACCGCTGCCAACGTTCGAATGCAGAATCGAGTGGCTGGCGGAAGCGGCCCGACCACATCTTCACTTCGCCACCTCAGTCTTTGTCGCCTCCGCACGCGAACGACTGCGTGAACGCGAGGGCAGTCCCAGGATGCGAATAAATCCCGCCGCGTCTTTCTGATCGTAGCTTTCATCCATGGTGAACGAAGAAAGATCAGTGCGATAGAGTGAGTAGTCGGACTGGCGGCTTACCACGGAAACATTTCCCTTGTAGAGAGAAAGCGTGACTGTGCCAGTGATCTCTTTCTGCGTACTCTCGACAAAAGCATCGAGGGCCTCTCGCAGCGGAGTAAACCACAAACCGAAGTAGACGAGTTCCGCATATTTCAATCCAACGTGCTGCTTGTAGTGAGCCAACTCCCGCTCAAGGCAGAGCGCTTCGAGTTCACGGTGGGCAGTGATTAACAGAGTCCCGCCTGGAGTCTCATAGCATCCGCGTGACTTAATACCGACGAACCGATTCTCGACAATGTCAGTACGTCCGATAGCGTTGCGAGCTCCTATTTCATTCAGCAACTCGACCAAGGAGACAGGCCCAATTTCCATTCCGTTCGCGGATACGGGAACACCTTTGTCGAATCCGATCTGAACCTGCTCGTCGCGATCAGGAGCTTCCTGGGGTGAACGCGTGATCTGCCAAGTCGTGGGCAGGGGCGCGTTTCCTGCGTCTTCGAGCTCCCCACCTTCATGGCTGATGTGCCAGAGATTTCGATCGCGGCTGTGAATTTTCGTCCGGCTGGCTTCGACGACAATGCCGTGCTTTTCTGCGTAGTCGAGACAGTCTTCGCGAGATTTCAGATCCCACTCTCTCCATGGCGCAATCACCTTGAGCTCGGGGGCTAGCGCCTGATAAGTGAGTTCAAAACGCACCTGATCATTCCCTTTCCCAGTGCATCCGTGAGCAACGGCAGTCGCGCCCTCTCGCAGAGCGACTTCCACTTGATGCTTAGCTATGACAGGACGCGCCATCGAGGTTCCAAGCAAATATTTGTGTTCGTAAACTGCGCCCGCCTTGAGCGAGGGGAACACGTAATCGTTTAGAAATTCTTCGCGGAGATCTTCGACGATAACTTTGCTAGCTCCGGTCTTGTATGCTTTCTCGACGACCGCATCAATGTCGTCTCCCTGGCCCACATCGCCGACCATGGCGATCACATCATAGGAATAATTCTCTTTCAGCCATGGAATGATAATGGAGGTATCAAGGCCTCCGGAATAGGCAAGAACAACTTTCTCAGGCATGAGCGCTCCTCACTGGAATCCGGCTTTTGCCGCCGCCGAGCAATAAAGTCAAAATCGCTTTCTGAGCATGCAAACGGCTTTCGGCCTGATCGAATACTACAGATCGAACTGAGTCGATGATGCTATCTGTAATTTCTTCGCCGCGGTGCGCGGGCAAGCAGTGCATGAAGACGGCATGAGGCGCAGCTCCGGCTGCGAGTTCATCGTTCACCTGGTAGGGAGGGAAAATTCGAGCCCGCTCTCCCGCCTCATGTTCTTGTCCCATGCTGGCCCATGCATCCGTATAGATCGCATCCACTCCGCGTACGGCTTCGTGCGGATCAGAAAGAATATCGATTTCCGCGCCCGTCTGTTCGGCAATTTCGAAAGCATCGGCGACTATCCGTTCATTTGCCCCATATCCTTCAGGCGTTGCAATCCGGATCTTTGAACCGAGGCACGCAGCCGTCAACAAAAGCGAATGCGCGACGTTGTTGCCATCCCCAACATAGGCGAGACGAATCTTCTTGAGATTGCCAAAGCGCTCCTGCAAAGTCAGGTAGTCCGCCAGCGCCTGGCAAGGATGCTCGAGATCGCTGAGCGCATTCACCACCGGAACGCACGCGTATTCAGCCATTCCTTCAATCGTGCTGTGCGCAAATGTGCGAAGCACAATGGCGTCGACCCAGCGCTCAAGATTGTGCGCGATGTCACTGAGCTTTTCGCGAGCATCGAGACGTCCTTGAGTTTGATCTACGAACGAGATCGAACCACCCAGGCTTGCCACTCCAGCTTCAAACGTAAGCCGGGTGCGGAGCGAGGGTTTTTCAAAAAACATCACCACGTGTCTTCCGGCAAGCGCTTTGCGGAAATCTGCCGGGCGCGATTTCATCATGCTGGCGAGATGAAGCACCGATTGCACTCCGTCGGGACCGAGGTCTCGCGTCGAGACCAGATCGCGGCATGGGAAAGGTGCCGGAGCGGGCGGATGTATAACTTGCGAACTGATAGGCTGGCTGCTCAACGTTTTCTGTTTCCTTTCTCGATCTTCACTTGGGACGACTTTGGCGCACGACCAGTTGGCTTCGAGTTTTGCGAAAGCGCCGAATCGAGTGCGCGGACAACTTGATCCACATGCTTCTTTTGAATGATGTACGGCGGCAAAAATCGCAACACAGTCTCGTGCGTACGATTGATCAGGATGCCCTCCCGTAATAATTGCGCGACCACCGCTTTCGCCGTATCGGCGGAATCCAGATCCACCGCCAACATAAGCCCCATGCCGCGAACTTCTCGAATCGAACTGTGCCTTGTCTTCAGATTGTCGAGGCGCTCGTGGAAATAATTTCCAAGCTCCGAGACGTGATCAAGTAATCCTGAAAGTACATCGAGAAACTCGACAGCCACGGCACACGCCAGCGGTCCTCCGCCGAACGTGGTCCCGTGAATACCGGGATGAAATCCAGCAGCCGCGCGGTTCGTTGTGAGAAGCGCGCCGAGCGGCAAACCCGCTGCTAGGGGTTTCGCTACCGTAAGAACATCTGGCTTAATGCCATAGTGCTGATAAGCAAAATATTTTCCGGTCCGACCGAGTCCGCACTGAATCTCATCAAGGATCAGCAAAGCTCCAGTGCGCTCCGTCAATTCTCGAGCAGTCCGCAGAAACTCTGCGCTTACTGGTCGAATGCCACCCTCGCCTTGCACCGTCTCCAGACAGATGGCGCAAACACTGCCATCAAATTGCCGCTTCAGATCGTCGACATCATTGAATCCGACGAATCCGACGCCAGGCATTAGTGGAGCAAATGGCTGGCGATATTTCTTCTGACCTGTAGTCGCTAGGGAGCCAAACGTCCGGCCATGAAACGAGCCTTCGAGCGCCAGCAAACGCCACTTGGCTTTGTGCCCATTATTGTTTTGCGTACGCGCGTAAGCTCGGGCAAGTTTTAGAGCGCCTTCCCAAGCTTCGGTACCGCTGTTGCAAAAGAAAGCTCTGTCAAGCCCAGAGATTTTCGTCAGCTTCTGCGCGAGCTCAGCCTGATACTCGTGGAAAAAAAGATTTGAAACATGGATTAGCTTTCCCGCCTGCTTCTTTAGCGCAGCCTGGATTCTGGGATGACCATGACCCAGCGCATTCACTCCGATTCCGCTGAGAAAGTCGAGGTACTTGTTCCCCTCTGAGTCCCACAGATATAGCCCTCGGCCTTTCTCAAACAGGATCTTGTGCCTGTCATAAGTCGGCAATAATAGCTTTTCTTCGGACTTCATCACGGAAGCGAGACTCATGCGCAGATCACCTCCGTGCCGCAATCAAGCTTGCTGAAATAAAACTGAGACAAACTTTCTGCCTGCGCGGCCGGCAGAATTCGCACGCGCCCCACACCTCTCTTTAATGCCTGTTTGCAAGCTTCAAGCTTAGGAAGCATGCCTCCGCCGATCACAGAAGCTGCAACCAGCGCGGCTACTTCCTTCATGTTGAGCCATTGGATAACTGATCCTTCGGCATCTCTCACCCCGGGCACGTCGGTCAGGAAAATGAGCGCGTCCGCATGGCAGCCGACAGCACAAGCCGATGCCATCGAGTCTGCGTTGATGTTGTAGTACTCACCATCGGAGCCTAAAGCAACCGAGGAAAGCACCGGAATCCCGCCCTGACTCCAAATCGCTTCAAGCCAGCGTGGCTCCACTGCAGAAATCTCTCCCACGTACCCCAAGTCGTAGCCTTCCGTTTTCTTTTTTCTGGCCCGGAACAGCGTCCCATCTCCACCACTTAACCCGACCGCCGGATATCCAGCAGCGCTGATCTCCGCCACCATAGTCTTGTTCACAATTCCTGCCAGCACCATCAAAGCGACATCCCGAGTCTCTGCATCGGTAATGCGAAGCCCGTTTATGAAATCGCTCTGTTTACCCAAAAGCTTCAACGTGCGAGTGAGCGCACTGCCGCCACCGTGGACGACCGCGATCCGATGACCGTCTTTCGCCAACTCCACAACAGAGCGCGCACACTTATGCAGTGTCGATTTATCTTCGAGCGCTGCTCCGCCGATCTTGACTACAATCTTCAATGCAAACCTTCTTCCTCGCCCCACCCATACATCAAATTCATATTTTGGACCGCTTGCCCCGCCGCACCTTTCAGCAGATTGTCGACGCACGAAACCAGCACCAAGCGACGGCCATCCTCGGCCAGGCAGAATCCCAAGTCGCAGTAATTTGTGTTCAGCGAAAACTGAATTTCAGGCAGCCGTGGGGTCGCGAACACCCGCACCCAGCGCTTCCCGGCATAGAATTCACGAAAATACGATTCCACTTCCGCTGGCGTCGTCACGCTATTCAAGTGCACGTAAATTGTGGACAGAATCCCTCGCGGAATCGGAAGCAGATGCGGAGTGAATATCAATTCGCTCGCGCTCAGGTGCAATTGCTCCACGATCTCTCCCATATGGCGATGGCCAAACACGGCATAGGCTGACAGATTGTCAGCCACGGAGACGAAATGCGTTCTGGCATTCGGTTCTTTGCCCGCGCCAGAAACGCCTGATTTCGAATCCGAAATGATGCCACGCTCCCGATCGACGATCCCTGCCTTGAGCAAAGGCGCCAGCGCCAGAATCACCGAAGTCGCATAGCACCCTGGATTCGCAACCAAACTTGCACTTGGAATTTGATCGCTGTTCAACTCCGGCAGCCCGTACACAGCTTTCTTCGTAAGCTCGGCTGCCGTGGCTGCATCGCTATCTTTGAAACCGTATACCGCGCGGTTCTGCTCCTGCTTCAAACGCCAAGCGCCGCTCAAATCAACGACGCGAAGTCCGTGCGAAAGTGCTTCAGGCACGAGCGACCGAGACGCTTGATGTGGTGTGGCGAAAAACAGCAACTCAACTCCCTGCTCCTTCAACGTCGACCATGAAAGCGGCTGCAGAGGATAACCTCCATTGCCCGAGAGCGCTGGAAATATGTCCGCCAAGTTTGCTGCTTCAGTTGTTTCTTTCTCGGCGGGTCGGCTTAATAGCATCGGCTTATCAACTAACGGATGACGCAACAGCAGACGCGTTAGTTCGACTCCGGAATAGCCAGTTGCACCAAGGACCGCAGTTTTGAGCTTGGCCCCCATCAGGCAAGCATTCCTTGGATGCGGCTCTCAAGTCTTTTCGCGGCCTTCTTGTCCGGACAAACCATCAAAATCGTGTCATCTCCTGCGACGGTGCCGATGACTTCATCCCAATCTTCTCCGTCCAAAGCGGCTGCAACTGGCTGTGCGCTACCAACACTGGTCTTGATGACCAACAAGTTCTGTGCGGGCTTCGTGCTAAGGACAAACTCGCGCACCAGACGCGACACGGGCGGCAGGGCTGCATCCGACGAATTATCTCCCTGAGCAACGGTGTAGCCTTCCGACGTTTTCACTAAGCCCAAATCTCGAATGTCGCGCGAAAGCGTAGCCTGGCCCACGTCGAAGCCGCGACGGTTCAGGATTCGCTGCATATCCTCCTGACTGGGGATCGGTCCCCGCTCCAGCAATTCGAGAATGGCTCGTTGTCGCAAAGGCTTGCTCATGAATGTATATTCATCAAAATGAATAACTATTCATATGGTAAATACTTTGACAGGCATGTCAAGAATTAATTCAAAGTAGTTGAAAACTTAGGGAACTACCGGCTTTTCAAAGCGGGAGGCACAGCAAGGGCGCTTACAAAGGAGATGTGATTTGGAATGATGAATATTGGGGAGCCTAATCGGGTATTCACGCAATAGAAAACCCGCCTAAATAGGCAGGCTTCTATGGATCTTCGCGTAGCTGTGGATGTTAGTTATGGAGTTCGCGGCTTGCTCTCGTCGAATCTTCGCGATCCGATTTCGAGCCTTCTTCAAAGAACTGCACGAGGCGGTCGATCAACCTGCGTCGGCCACCAATCACGTGCAGGCCGCTTTCGTGTTGGTGCTCTTCGAGGATCTTATTGAGACTTTGTTCGAGTTCTGACATGGGCAAACTCCCTCAGTAGATTCAACTTAGGCCCAAGTGACCGCGCCGGTGTCGGCACATCGAGGTGCCTGAGGTTGCATTTTCAACCTAACAATGATCGGCGACAATCGGAAATTAGAAATTGTGATCGAGGCGATTAACAAAACAGGACAGGGGACAACCGACTGAAAATGCCTACTTTGAAGCCGCAGCTAGCTGTCGCACCGTAGCAATAAAAGTAGTCGTCGCCCGCGTCAGCGTCCGATCGCGGCGGTAGGCAAGACCCAGTTCCCTCCACAAATCCTCATCTTGCAACGCGATTAGCTTCACCCTACCGGCCATTACCTGGTCGCGGGCAAAACTCGCGCTTATCAGCGAAACTCCAAGACCCGCGGCGACAAAGCTCTTGATCATGCCTACACTCGGCAACTCCATTCTGATTTGCAGCTGAGAGGCATAGGGACGAAATAGCTTGTCCATGAGACGCCGGCTATAGCCGGTTTTAGGAAGGAGTAGCGGCTGCTTCACAATGTCGCTCACCGGAACAACATCATGCTTAGCCAAGGGATTCTGCGGGCTCACCATGAGCATGAGCTGGTCTCGGAAAATGCCATGAGTCTTCAGGCTGGCGGACTTCACCGGCAAGGTGACGATTCCAACGTCAATCGTACCGTTTTCCAATTTTTCGACAATCTTGTAGCTGAAGTTCCGGTAAATACTGATTTGAACGTTGGGATAAAGGCTGCTGTATTTCGCAAAAACATCCGGCAGAACATACAAGCAGGTGGCTTCATTCGCACCAACGACGATGGTTCCCCGAGGAGAGTTGCCCTGGTCGGCGACTGCCAGCAGAGATTCATCCTTCATTTGCAACAGCCGCTCGGCATACGCAAAAAGAACCCGACCTGCTGGAGTCAGCGTGACGTCTTTGCCCGAGCGATCGAGCAATCTGTCTCCATATTCCTGCTCGAGTTGGCGGATCTGGGCGCTGACAGCCGACTGAGAGCGGAAGACCTTCTGTCCCGCGCGCGAGAAGCTGCCCAGTTTGGCAACTTCCATGAAAGTAACTAACTGGTCAAAGTCCATGGATTATTTAAAACGTAACTACGAGATTGTCCGTGAATTATAGCGGAGACTCAGGTGAGTGCCAGTGAAGTTTTACAAATCTTATAACGACAGAGCGGGATGGGCCCAAACTGACCAAGTGGGGAGGGAAGATTGGATTCCAATGAACGAGTTAATCTTAGCTTTTCCCAGCGATTGCAAGATTTACCAACGATTGTCCTGGTAAATCCACATGCAGGCCGCATTCAGTCTTCTGAAAGCCAGACCAGCGTCCGGCTCTTGCATCCTCTCCAGGCTGAACCGCTCGCGTGCAGTGGGTGCAACCGATG